>NZ_JBEXYP010000013.1:127892-207535 GCF_040630995.1 Micromonospora sp. NPDC005710
ACGGCAGGGCGCAATGGGCAGGGAATGGGCGGTGGTCGGTCGCCGGGTTGGCACCCAGCGGCCTCGGTGTGGGGCCGCTCCCGCGTCAGGGTTGAGGTGGGGCGTCGGGGGCGCGGGTGGCGCGGCGCAGGCCGTACAGGGTCAGCCCTGCCGCCGCGACCAGGGGGGCGCCGTCGCGGACCAGGCCGTCCACGCCGAGCAGCCACCAGCACAGCGGCAGGTCCACAGCGAGTACGACCACCGTGACGACGACAAGCAGGCCGCGCGCCCAGTCCTTGCCCCGCATCAGGAACGCGGTGCAGAACAGCACCGCATAGCTGGCCGTGATGCCCGCGCCGAACCAGAACAGCACGGCCGGGACCGCTGTCAGTCGACCGTCCAGGATGGAACCCCCGGCCACCAGGGCGGGCACCAGCATCAGCGGGCTGTAGGTGAAGGCCGCCACCCGGCTGGTCAACAACCAGGCGCTGGCCTGTGGCCGGCGTGGAGGGGTTTCCCGCCAGGAGATGCCGTCCCGGTCGATGACGAGGCGGGGACGGTGCCGCACCAGGTGCCCGGCCAACGCCGACGAGCGGTAGAGCAGCCAGACCACCACGACACACAGTGCGGTGAGGATCGCGAAGCCGAGCAGACCGGGCAGCGGCGGCACCCCCTGCCGGGGCACGATGAGGCGGCCGACCGCGAAAACCGTGGTGACCGCGAGGATCAGCCCGAACGGGCGGGCCACCGTACGACCCCGGCGCACGTGCCCGATCAACAGCAGGAACCCGAACGAGCGCAGCATGGCCCAGCCGGTGCGTACGGCCAGCCCGAAACCCTGCTCCGGGGCGTACCACCAGTTGAGCAGCTCGACCACGACGGTGGCCGCCGCGGTCGCCGCCAGCAGGGTGGTGAGCACCCGGACGGCGGACGGCCGCCGGACCTGGGTCTCGGCGGCCGTCGTCATGAGAACCGATGTTGCCCGCGCGGGGCGATTCTCACACCTACCGCTGCGGCTGTGCGGCGTCGAGGCGCGCGCGCAGGGCGTCCAACTCGGCCCAGAGCACGCCGGGCAGCTTGTCACCGAACTTCTCGAACCACTCGGTGATCATCGGCAACTCGTTGCGCCACTCGTCCGGGTCGACCTTCAGCGCGATCCGGACGTCCTCCGGGGTCATGTCCAGGCCCTCGACGTCGAGGGCGTCCGGCGCGGGGACCATGCCGACCGGCGTCTCCACCGCGTCGGCAGTGCCCTCGATCCGCTCGACGACCCACTTGAGCACCCGGGAGTTCTCCCCGAAGCCGGGCCAGAGGAACGAGCCGTCCGGGTCCTTCCGGAACCAGTTGACGTAGTAGATCTTCGGCAGCTTCGCCTCGTCGCCGTCGGTTCCCTTACCCATCTCGATCCAGTGCCGGAAGTAGTCCCCGGCGTGGTAGCCGATGAACGGCAGCATCGCCATCGGGTCCCGCCGGACCACACCGACGGCGCCGGACGCGGCGGCGGTGGTCTCCGAGGAGAGCGTGGCGCCCATGTAGACGCCGTGCACCCAGTCGCGGGCCTCGGTCACCAGCGGAACGGTGTCCTTGCGGCGACCGCCGAAGAGGATCGCGTCGATCGGCACACCGTTCGGGTCGAAGTACTCGTCGGCGAGGATCGGGCACTGGGTGATCGGGGTGCAGAACCGGCTGTTCGCGTGGGAGGACAGGCTGTCGCTCTCCGGCGTCCAGTCGTTGCCCTTCCAGTCGATCAGGTGCGCCGGCGGCTCACCCATGCCCTCCCACCAGACGTCACCGTCGTCGGTGAGGCCGACGTTGGTGAAGACGGAGTTGCCCCGGTCCAGGGTGCGCATGGCGTTGGCGTTCGTCTTCCAGTCGGTGCCGGGCGCGACGCCGAACAGGCCGTACTCGGGGTTCACCGCGTAGAGGCGGCCATCCGGGCCGAACCGCATCCAGGCGATGTCGTCGCCGATGGTCTCGACCTTCCAACCAGGAATGGTCGGCTCCACCATGGCGAGGTTGGTCTTTCCGCAGGCGGACGGGAACGCGCCGGCGATGTGGTAGACCCGGCCCTCCGGCGAGGTGATCTTGAGGATCAGCATGTGCTCGGCGAGCCAGCCCTCATCCCGACCCATGACGCTGGCGATCCGCAGCGAGTAGCACTTCTTGCCCAGCAGCGAGTTACCGCCGTACCCCGAGCCGTACGACCAGATCTCCCGGCTCTCCGGGAAGTGCGAGATGTACTTGGTGTCGTTGCACGGCCAGGCGACGTCCTGCTGGCCGGGGGCGAGCGGGGCGCCGATCGAGTGCAGCGCGTGCACGAAGTCCGCGTCATCGCCCATGGCCTCGAGGACCCGGGTGCCCATCCGCGTCATGATGCGCATCGAGGCGACCACGTACGGGCTGTCGGTGATCTCGACACCGAACATCGGGGACTCGGCCTCGACCGGGCCCATGACGAAGGGGATGACGAACATGGTGCGACCGCGCATGGAGCCCCGGTACAGATCCGTCATCGTCCGCTTCATCTCGGCCGGCGCCATCCAGTTGTTGGTGGGGCCGGCGTCCGCCTCGTCGACGGAACAGATGTAGGTGCGTTCCTCGACCCGGGCGACGTCCGTCGGGTCGGTGCGCGCGTAGAACGAGTTGGGCTTCTTCTCCGGGTTGAGCCGGATCAGGGTGCCGGCCTCGACCAGCTCATCGGTGAGGCGGCGCCACTCCTCGTCGGACCCGTCCACCCAGACGACACGGTCAGGGGTGGTCAGTTCCGCGACCTCACGGACCCAGGCGAGCAGTTTCGGATGGGACGTCGGGGCCTGATCGATACCCCGCACAACAGCCGGAGCAACCATGACACATCTCCTTGTGGTCGACGCTGACCGATCTATGGGATGCACGAGACTCGGCGGCGCGAAGCGTCGCCTTCGTGGAAACCTGGGATTGGCCTCAGCGTAAACCGGGCAGCCTTCCGAGTCAGTGGGACAGGTTGTGAAGAACTGCACAAGCTACGGCCTCGCTGCGGTATCACGAGCTGATACCCGCTTTCCCGCGCAGTTTCACGCAAATCTTGTTGTGTACCCCGGCGGACGCTTGTTGCGGTCGGGCCGTGGACCTGCCCCGCCGACCGATGCGCGGATTCCCGTTCCGAGGCGGCTCAGTCCTCCCAATTGGCTACGCTCTGTGTAGCGGTTACACACAGGGCGCTGGGCCCCTCCGGGAGACCACGCCCGCTTGCCGTTGCTACCCCTCTGACTGGCCGGCAGCCGGTAGGCTCCCCCCGTGGCCGCCACGATGACCGGGGAACAACCGGGTCCCCGGCAGACCCGACGGGGTCTCGTCGGCAAGCTCCTCGACCGATTCGGTCACCTGCTCCGCGAGCTGAGCAAGTTCGCCACCGTCGGCGGTTTCGCCTTCCTCGTCGACTTCGCGCTCTTCAACTACCTGACGAGCAGGCAGGGCGTCGAAGAGTTGACCGCGAAGACGATCTCCACGGTGATCGCGGCCTCCATCGCCTTCGTGGGCAACCGGTTCTGGACCTGGCGGCACCGCCAGCGCAACAACGCGGCCCGCGAGTACGCCCTCTTCTTCTTCTTCAACGCGGTCGGCCTCGGCATCACGGTGGCCTGCCTCGCGCTCAGCCGCTACGGGCTCGGGGCCATCTGGCCAGCCGTGTTCCAGACCCGCCTGGCGGACAATCTCGCCAGCTACATCGTCGGCACCGGGTTCGCCACGCTGTTTCGATTCTGGTCGTACCGGCGGTTCGTCTTCGTCGAAGCGGGAACCCCGACCCTTCCGCAGGTGAATCCCGACCGTGACCCCGAGGCGTGACCTGCCGCCCATCTCGTTCGGCCGGTGATCGCCGGCCGCACCGACTGCCCTAAGGTGTTTCGCATGCGTCTTGTCCGCCTGCTGCCTGAGCGCTGGCAAAAGTTCATCAACGAGGCGCTCAAGTTCGGCATCGTCGGCGGCATCAACACCGTCATCAATTACGCGGTGTTCAATGCCCTTGCACTGACCGTTTTCGTCAATGGTCAGTTGAAGGCGACAGTGATCGCGACCATCGTCGCCACGATCACGTCGTACCTGATGAATCGGCACTGGACGTACCGCGATCGCCCGAAGTCGGCACTTCGCCGGGAATATCTCCTTTTCTTCCTTTTCAACGGCGCTGGCCTGCTCATTGAGCTGGGTGCCGTGGCGGCGGCCAAGTACGGCCTCGGCGTCCACGGTCTCCTGGCGCTGAACCTGGCCAAGACCGTGGGTGTCCTGCTGGCGACGCTGTTCCGGTTCTGGTCCTACCGAACCTTCGTCTTCCAACCCGTCGCACCGCCCGAGGACGAGGCAGCGAAGCCCGACTCCACCTGGCACGGCATCCCGCGCGACGAGTGGGACACGATGGCCGAGATGGACCCGGTCGCCGAGTTGGCGGAATCCGTGTCCGAGCTGGAGGAGGCGGAGTCCGCGCCACGCGACGACTCCCCACCCGGCACGCCCACCCAGGGTCGGCCCACCCGGTTGAGCGTCAACCCCGCCGTCGACCTGGACGCGGAACTCGCCGCGGAACTGCACGTCAGCACCCGCCGCTCGCCCCGCCGGTGACGACCCAGGACGCCCGCTCCGGCACGGGGCGACCAGCCGAGCTGTTCTTCGAGGACCTCGTACCAGGGCTCACCGTCGACCTCGGCGTGGTCAGCGTCGACGCCGACGAGATGGTCGCCTTCGCCCGCCGCTTCGACCCGCAGTGGTACCACGTCGACCCCGACCTGGCGGCGGCGAGCCGACACGGCGGTCTGATCGCCAGCGGCTTCTACACGGTCAGCCTGTTCATGCGCGCGTACGTCGACCACCTGCTGTCCCGGGCCGCCGCGGACGCCTCCCCCGGCCTGGAGGAGCTGCGCTGGCTCGCCCCGGTGCGGGCCGGCGACCGCCTCGCGGTGCGGGTCGACGTGATGGGCGCCCGACCGTCGACAGCCCGACCGGGGCTCGGCACGGTAAGTCTCACCGGCACCATGCTGCGCCTCGGCCCGGACGACCGGCCCGAGCAGGAGGTGCTGCGGACCCGCTTCCGTGGCTGGTTCGCCATGCGCCAGATCGAGGCCGACCCGGCGGAGGCCAACGCCGAAGCCGACGCTGACCAGGCCGACGCTGACCGCCCTGGAGGTGGGCGGCCCGACGGCGGCCCGATCGCGGCAAACCCGTCCACCGCCGGGCCGTCCGAGGACGAACCGGCGGACAGCGGCGGCCCGCCCGAGGCGCAACGGACCGACTGACCCGCCCCCCGACACAGTGGCAGGGGCGGGTCACCACCGGCCCGGATCAGGTGGTGGTGTCGCGCAGCGGCTTGCCGTCCTGCATGTCGGCGAGCATGTCGCGCATCTCACCGTCGCCCAACGAGTGCTTGTCGTGCTGTGCCTCGACCAGCTCGTACAGGGTGGTCTGCACCCTCCCGACATCCGGCACGTCGGCGAGCACCGACTGGCCGCGCTCACCTGCCGACTCGATGGTGAGCGTCCCGCACCCGAGCAGACGCTCGACGAAACGCTGGTTCATCGCGTGGTCGTTGACCCGGGCGAGCGGGAGGTCCCGCCGGTCGCGGGAGAACACACCCTTCTGGAGCAGGACGCGCTCGTTGGTGAACAGGTAGTGGGTGGTGCGCCAGACCAGGAACGGCCACAGACCGAGCCAGAGCACCGCGACCAGGGCGATCCCCCCGATCACCGCCAGCGCGATCGAACCGCCGCCACTCTCGGGCAGCAGGAGCACACCGACCACCACCGCGGCGATGGCCAGCACCAGCACCGCGATCGGCCGGATCAACGCCTTCCAGTGCGGGTGCAGGTGCAGCACGACATGCTCGTCCTCGGTGAGCACGTCCTCAGGAAACGCCACGGGAACCTCCAACGCGATTTTCTGGACGCGCAGACGGTAAACCCCCCAGGCCCCACCACGACATCCGCCGCGCGGTCCCACTCCGCTCGGCGTGAGCGTGCAGGCCGTCAGCGGAGGTGCAGCACGTCACCGGCGGCCAGGGTTCGGGTGCCGGCGGGGGTGGCGAGGATGAGCTGACCGTCCGGGTCCACTCCGGTGGCGGTGCCGGTCAGGGACTCCCCGTTCGGGAGCAGGACGCGTACCTCACGGCCGATGGTCGCGCAGGCCGCCAGGTAGGCGTCGCGCAGGCCGCTGGCCACCGCGTCGCCACCCGCCGAACGCCACCTGTCGTACCAGTCGGCGACCGCTCGCAGCAGCGCCCGCAGCAGCGGATCCCGATCGGTGGCGACCGCGCCGGCCAACTGGAGCGAGGTGGCCGGCAGCCCGGTCGGATTCACCGGCAGCTCGTCGGCGCGCAGCGTCACGTTGAGCCCGATGCCGAGCACGATGGCCGGCGGTTGGTCCGGCGCACGTCCGGGCACCGCCTCGGCCAGTACACCGGCGCACTTCGCGTCGTCGACCAGCAGGTCGTTCGGCCACTTCAGTGTGGCCTCCAGCTCGGCCAACCGGGCCACCGCCTCGACCAGCGCCACGCCGGCCAGCAACGGCAGCCACCCGTACCCGGTGGGTGGCGCAGGCAGCCAGCCGCGGTCCGGCACTGCCTCGCCGGGCCGCAGCAGCACGCTCGTCGCGATGCCCGCCCGCGGCGGCGACTGCCAGATTCGACCACGCCGGCCCCGCCCCGCGGTCTGCCGTTCGGCGACCACCACCAGGCCCTCGGGCTCGTCGGCCCGGGCGGCCTCGGCCACGTCGGCGTTCGTGGAACCGGTCTCGGCCCGCAACTCCAGCCGGGCCCACGGCCCGTTCGGCGCGATCAACGCGCGGCGCAGCCGGGCCGCCGACAGCGGCGGTCGGTCCAGATCGGTGTACGGGGAACCCGGCATTCCGCCAGCCTACGGCGGTGCTCCGAGCGACACTGAGGCGTACTGCACAGCGGCACCCACCTGAACCATCGTTATATTCCCTGGGTGACTACCGAGACCGGGACCAACATCCACAGCACCGAGGGCAAGCTGGCGGACCTGGAGCGCCGGGTCGACGAGGCGGTGCACGCCGGGTCGGCCCGCGCGGTGGAGAAGCAGCACGCCCGCGGCAAGAAGACCGCCCGCGAGCGGATCGAGATGCTCCTCGACGAGGGTTCCTTCGTCGAACTCGACGGTCTGGCCCGGCACCGGTCCACCGCATTCGGGTTGGAGCGGAACCGCCCGTACGGCGATGGTGTGGTCACCGGCTACGGCACCGTGGACGGCCGGCAGGTGTGCGTCTTCGCGCAGGACTTCACTGTCTTCGGTGGCTCGCTCGGCGAGGTCTTCGGCGAGAAGATCGTCAAGGTGATGGACCTGGCCATGAAGATCGGCTGCCCGGTGGTCGGCATCAACGACTCCGGCGGCGCGCGCATCCAGGAGGGCGTCGTCTCGCTCGGCCTCTACGGCGAGATCTTCTTCCGCAACGTGCGGGCCTCCGGCGTCATCCCCCAGATCTCACTGGTGATGGGGCCCTGCGCCGGCGGCGCTGTCTACTCCCCGGCGGTCACCGACTTCACCGTGATGGTCGACCAGACCTCGCACATGTTCATCACCGGCCCGGACGTGATCAAGACGGTGACCGGCGAGGACGTCGGCATGGAGGAGCTGGGCGGCGCGCGGACGCACAACTCCCGCAGCGGCAACGCGCACTACCTCGCCAGCGACGAGGAGGACGCCGTCGACTACGTCAAGGCGCTGCTGTCGTACCTGCCGTCGAACAACCTCGACGAGCCGGTGGTCGTCGACGCCCCCGCCTCGCTCGAGGTCACTGACGAGGACCGGGAGTTGGACACCCTCGTCCCGGACTCGGCCAACCAGCCGTACGACATCCACACGGTGATCGAGCACGTCCTCGACGACGGCGAGTTCCTGGAGGTCCAGCCGCTCTACGCGCAGAACATCGTGGTCGGCTACGGCCGGGTCGAAGGACGACCGGTGGGTGTGGTGGCCAACCAGCCGATGCACTTCGCCGGCACCCTGGACATCGCCGCCTCCGAGAAGGCCGCCCGGTTCGTCCGTACCTGCGACGCGTTCAACATCCCGGTGCTGACCTTCGTGGACGTGCCCGGCTTCCTCCCCGGCACCGGTCAGGAGTGGGACGGCATCATCCGCCGGGGCGCCAAGCTCATCTACGCGTACGCCGAGGCG
The DNA here is from genome assembly GCF_040630995.1 of Micromonospora sp. NPDC005710. NCBI lineage: Bacteria > Bacillati > Actinomycetota > Actinomycetes > Micromonosporales > Micromonosporaceae > Micromonospora > Micromonospora sp. NPDC005710. Next base: position 136,031 of record NZ_JBEXYP010000013.1, read on the forward strand.
ACAGTCCCCAAGGTCACCGTGATCACCCGGAAGGCGTACGGCGGGGCGTACGACGTGATGGGCTCCAAGCACCTCGGCGCGGACCTGAACTTCGCCTGGCCGACCGCGCAGATCGCGGTGATGGGCGCGCAGGGCGCGGTCAACATCCTCTACCGCTCCGAGCTGGCCGGGGCCGAGGACCCGGCCGCGGTACGGGCCGAGAAGATCGCCGAGTACGAGGACACTCTGGCCAACCCCTACGTGGCCGCCGAGCGCGGGTACGTCGATGCGGTGATCCCGCCACACGAGACGCGTACCCAGATCGTCCGGGCGTTGCGTGTGCTGCGCACCAAGCGGGAGACCCTGCCCCCGAAGAAGCACGGCAACATCCCGCTCTGATCTCGCCGGTGCCCGTTGGCCCCGAGCCGGTCAGCACTGTGGGTTGGCGGCGGCGCACATCCGGGCCGCCGCCACCACGGCGAGCTGCACGAGTTCCGCCTCGGTGCCGTCGTAGCCGAGGCGCAGCACCGAGACGGTGTCGCCGACCCGGACGACCGCCAGCAGGATCGGCGACGGAGCGTCAGCGAGCGGCTGGCCGGTCTCCAGATCCCGGGTGGCGGTGAGCGAGTCCCGCAGGATGGCGGCATCGTCCCCGGCGAAGGCCCGCCGCACCACCGACCACCGGTGCAGCGCTTCCCCCCTGCGGGTCCCTCCTGCCGTCAGGATCGGCCCGACGCTCAGCCACTGGGCACACGGAGCGACCAGGTCGTCCAAACTGGCGAAGAGGTGTCTGGCCGTCTCGGGTGCCAGCCGGAAGAGGTCCTGTGTGACCAGACCGTCCGACTGGGTGAGGATCGGCGCAGCGCGTTTGGGCACGAACGTCTGCGAACGGGACAGGATCGACATCTGCCAACCCTCCGGCTGTCCCTGGCTCGTCCGGCAGTAGCTGAGCATGCGGTCCAGCAGGACCGGCTCGCCCAGGCCCGACTCACTGAGCTGCACATCGACCTGCTGTGGCAGGTCGGCCGGCTGCAACAGGGCGTCGAGGGGTATCTCGTGCCGGGTCGGCGATGCGGAGGCGACCGGCTGAACATCGGGCGGGGACGTCCTCGGTGCGGCGACCGCCACGGCGGAACCCCCGGCGACGGCCAGCACGACGGCCGCCACCACGATTCTGCGCCGGCTGCGGCGACGACCCCGGGAGCGGATCTCCTCCGGGCCGAGCCAGCGCACGTCCTGTAGGTCCCGCTGGACCTGTTCGACGAACGTCGGGTCGTCACGCATCGGTTGCCTCCTCCAGGTCAGAGACGGCGAGCAGACCGGCGAGCGCGGCACGCCCCCGGGATAGTCGCGCCTTGACCGTGCCCACCGGGGCCGCGGTCTCCCGTGCCACCTCGGCGACCGGCATACCCATCAGGTAGTAGAGGGCGATGGCGACGCGTTGCTCCTCGGGCAGCCGGCGCAGCGCGGCGACCACCTCGACGGTGTCGGTGCCCGGGCCGGGAACCGACTCGATCGCACCGTGCCGCAGGTAGGCGCGGGCCCGACTCCGCAGGCTGCGCCACCGGCTGACGGCGATCCGGCTGGCCACCACCCGCACCCACGCCTCCGGGTCGTCGTACGCGCTGACCGTCGACCAGCGCTGCCACGCCCGGACGTACGCCTCCTGCACGGCGTCCTGCGCCTCGCCCCGATCGCCGGTGAGGGCGTAGACGAACCCGAGGAGTCGTTGCCGGCTCCCCCGGTAGAACTCGTCGAACCCGTCGACGTCCGGCACCCGAACCTCCCCGTGTCGGTCGCTGGGAACACGCACCGGACCGGGTAGCCGGTTGCCCCGATCAGCCGATCATCTTCTCCAACTCGGTGAGCGGGAACGCGCCGGCCGCGATCCGGTCCCGCACCGCCCGGCGTACGGCCCGCTGCACGGCGTCGTTCGCCGGTGTCGGTACGCCGTGCAGCCGGCCGAGCAGCGCGATCTCACCGTTGAGGTGGTCGACCTCGGTGGAGCTGGTGCCCCGGGCCAGGCTCTGCCAGGTGGAGCCACCGGAGCGGGCCTCGCCGCCGACCGGCCGCTGCCCGACCAGGTCGCCGCGTTCGGCCTTTTCCTCCTCCGGCGAGGTGTGTGCGATGCCGGCGGCGGCGAGCGCGGCGACACCTTCGGCGCGTACCCGCTCGACGAGCGCGTCCGGGATCTCCTGGCCGAGCAACGCCTGTAGGCCGTTGCCGAGGTTGCTGAGCAACTTGCCGTACTTCCAGCGCAGCACGTCGGCGCGGACCGGCGCGACGAAGCCGGCGGCGGTCAGGTCGTCGGCGATCGCCCGGTCGGTGTCGTCGGCACCCCCGGGGTACCGCCCGATGTGGAGCATCCCGGGGTGCGGGTACCCGTTGGCGACCACCACACCCGGGTCCAGGTGGGTGGCCGGCAGCCAGACGCAGACCGGGTGCACGTCGGCGAAGAGCCGCAGCGCGGCCCGCTCGTTCGCGACCCCGTTCTGTGCGGTCACCAGCGGCAGACGTTCGCCCGCCGTGCCACCGCCGACCACCGGCGCGTCCACCCAGGCCGCCAACGCGCCGGCAGTGTCCTGCGACTTCACCGTGAGGACCAGCACGGTGTCCGCCGGCAGCGGCTCGTCACCGGGCCGGTCCACCGCCGGGAGCCGGGCGGTGACCTCACCGTCGGGCTGCCGCAGGGTCAGCCCTCGCGCGCGGATCGCGCCCAGGTGGGCGCCGCGGGCCACCAGTGTCACGTCCCGGTCGGCCTGGGTCAGCCGTACGCCGATGGTCCCGCCGACCGCACCCGCCCCGATGATCACGTATCGCATGACCCACATTCTGCCCGCCGGTCAGACGGTCAGGCCGGCGTCGGTGAGGAACGGGCCGGCGAGCAGGAGCGCTCCGGCGATCAGCGCCGCCACGTTGACGAGGGTAAAGAGGCTCACCCAGAAGATCGGCGGGAACGGGGTGAGTCCGGCGAGCTGATCGGCGTCGGAGGCCGGCATCCGACCGCGCGAACGCAGGCGTTGCAGCTCCACCACCGGCCGCACCCCACCGAGCAGCAGGAACCACACCCCGGCGTACGCGAACGCGGCCTGCACCTGCGGCGTCGCGTACCAGGAGACGGCGAACACCAGTGCGCCGGTGACCAGCAGCGACACCACACCGAAGACGTTGCGGATCATGATGAGCATGGCCAGCAGCAGCGCCACCGCCACCCAGAGCAGCAAAGTGATCCGGTTACCGCCGAGCAGCCAGGCGCCGCCCAGCCCGACCAGCGGCGGTGCGACGTACCCGGCGAGCAGGGTGAGGATCATGCCCGGCCCGGTGGGACGGCCAGCGGAGAGCGTCAGCCCGGACGTGTCCGAGTGCAGCCGGATGCCGCGCAGCTTGCGACCGGTCAGCAGGGCCACCAGGGCGTGCCCACCCTCGTGCGCGATGGTGATGGCGTTACGGGCGATCCGCCACGGCAGCCGGGTGGACACCACCACCAGCGCGACGGCAGCGGTGAGGAGCACCAGCAGTGCGGGCGGGTCCGGCTGCGCGCCGAACAGCGTGTCCCACAGGTCGCCCAGCCCGTCGATCGACATCATGGGGCGCGAGCCTACCGGCGGCGTTCCGTGTCGCTCCCGAGGCACCGGCTCGTATCCTGTGAGACTGAGCAGGTCAGTTCCGAAGCGGAAGGTGGACGCCGATGAGCGCGGCACCCCTTGAACCACACATCGGGCTGTGGACCGAGGAGGACTACTTCGCCCTCGGTGAGACCGCGGACCGGATTGAGCTGCTCGACGGGAGCCTCATCGTGAGCCCAGCCCCCAGCAAGCGGCATCAGTTGGTGTCGTGGGAACTCGCCTACAGCTTGCGCCGAGCGATGCGACCACAAAATCTGCTCGTCTTTGAAGCGGTCAACGTACGGCTCGGGGTCGACCGGATCGCCATCCCCGACGTGGTCGTCGCAGACACCGACGACGAGGGCACTGTGGTGGAGGCCGCCGAGGTGGTGCTGGTCTCCGAGATCGTCTCGCCGGGCAACGCAGCCGCCGATCGCCTGGTCAAGATGCAGCTCTACGCCATCGCGCGCATCCCGTGGTACCTGCTTGTCGAGCAGGACGGTGACGATCACTCGCTCCGGCTGTTCCGGCTGGACGGTGAGCACTACGTCGAGGACCAGGTGGCCAAGACCGGCGAGACGCTGACCGTCGTCGAGCCGTTCCGCTGGCAGCTCGATCCGGCCACCCTGCGCTGATCCGCTCCGCCTCGGCCTGCGGTCCCGCGCGTTCCGACATTGAAGCTTTTATTCAACTCCACTTGCGATCTAGGGCACTTACCTCCAAAGATGGATGTCGATAGAGCGACGTCCTTGGAGGCACTCATGGCCCGTACCTCATCATCGCTGCGCCGCGCGCTCGCGGCCGGCCTCACCGTCCTCGCCACCGCGACGGCGGCCCTCGTCGCGACCGCCGGACCGGCGGCCGCCGCCACCACACCCGGTGTCGACGTCTCCCGCTACCAGGGCACCATCAACTGGACGAGCGTCCGCAACGCGGGCATCGAGTTCGCCTTCATCAAGGCGACCGAGGGCACCAGCTACAAGGACCCGAACTTCAACACCAACTACGTCAACTCGTACAACGCCGGGGTGATCCGCGGGGCGTACCACTTCGCCCGCCCGAACATCTCCGCCGGCTCCACCCAGGCCGCCTACCTGGCCTCCAACGGCGGCGCCTGGTCCGCCGACAGCCGCACCCTGCCCGCCGCGCTGGACATCGAAGCCAACCCGTACAGCGGCGGCTACTGCTACGGGCTCAGCACCACCGGGATGCGCAACTGGGTGCAGGACTTCCTGAACACCTACCGCTCCCGCACCGGCCGGTACGCGGTCATCTACACCACGACGAGCTGGTGGAACCAGTGCACCGGCAGCTGGACCGGCCCGTGGGCGAACCACCCACTCTGGCTGGCCCGCTGGTCGAGCACGCCCGGCGCCCTGCCGGCTGGCGCGTCGGTGTGGAGCTTCTGGCAGTACACGAGCACCGGCGCGGTGTCCGGGATCAGCGGCAACGTGGACCGCAACTACTGGAACGGCGACCGGAGCCGCCTGATCGCGTTGGCCAACAACACCTGACCGGGCCGTTGGCGGCAGCGGGATCGATTGTCACCACACGGTCGACATTCGGTCCGGCTGCCGCCACACCACCGGGTACGGGGTCAGGCCCGTCGCCGGCTCAGGGCCGGCACCACAACTTCCTCACGAGCCAGCGCGGCCCTGCGGGTCAACCGCCAAGCGGCCACGCCAAGGCCGGCAACGATCACGACGCCGAGCAGTGCGACGAGCACCGAGACCCCTGCGCTGACCAGCAACAGGATCGCGTCGCCGAGCGCGACGAGCATCCACAGCCCCAGCCGGGGCCGAGCGTCCCTCCGTCGGTAACCCATGTCGTGCCTCCATCCGTCGTCGACTGTCAATTACCCACGACGACGGAGAGTCATGCGAATGAGTTTCAGTCCTTACGGTCCGGCACGAAACCCTTGGCGATCCGGTCGAAGTTCGGCCGGTTGGCTGCCCAGTCCTTGTCGGCGATCTCCCACCGCAGGGCGTAACCACGGTTGCTGGCCGTCACGAACCCTCGGTTACGAACGTGGATCCGCTGCCCGTCCCGGGTCTCCAGCCACTCCCAGTCCCCACAGGTCTTCCAGAAATCGCATTCAACGATGCCGAGGAGCTTGTAGTCCTTGACGATCCCTTTGCGGTACGGCTCCTTCTCCCACCAGTCGTCGACCGCGTCCTTCTCCGGTTTGTCGGTCCACTGCACGAGCAGCTTGCCCGGCCCGTTCGACTGGTTGAAGACGACAGTGACGCTGTCGGCCTGGCTACGCACCCAACCGTCGGGGATCGGCAGGGCGAAGCCGGTCGGGTCCCGGTGCAGCTTCCAGCCCGCCGGCAACGCGTTCGGGTCGACCGACGGGGTGGCCGAAGCCGACGCCGACGGGCTCGGCGCGCCGGTGGTGGGCGGCGGAGGCGCGGCAGCGGAGGTCGGCGGGGGCGCCGACGTTGCGGCCGCACCTGTCGGGTTGGCCTGCGGGCTCTTGTCGTCGTCACTGGTCAGCATCGGTACGACCACCACGAGGCCGATCAACAGCAGGGCGACCAGCGCACCGATCAGCACGTTACGTCGGGTGTTGTTCGGCTTCGTGCCATCCGACGGCGGCACCGGCGCGCGGCCGGCCGGACTCAGCGGCGGCATCAGCGACGTCGGGGTGGTCGGCTTGCGCTGCTCCGGAGCCACCGGCGGACCGTCGACAACCGTCGGCTCGTCGTCGACGTTCGTCGTACCGTCGCCGCTCGTGTCGGGCGCGGCCGGAACCTTCGCGGTCGGCTCGGCCTCGGACGGGCCGGCCTCGGACGGTCGGGCGATCGTGGCGCTCGGCTCGGCCGGGGCCGCTGCCCCCGACTGGGACGGCACCAGCGCGGTCGGGTCGGCTGTCGCACCGGAGGAGACGACAGCCGTCGGCGTGGCATCGGCAGCGGGAGTCGCCGCGGCAGCCGAGGTCGCTGCGGCGGTGGTAGCGGCGGCGGGCGGCGGCGACACCGGGCGGTCGGCACCCTCGGCCGGTCGCGGGGCCGGCACCAGCGGCGGGCGCGGCTCGCGTGGACCGTTCGGCCCAGGCCGGCGTACGCCATCAAGCAGCGAGATGCTCCGCGACCGCTTGCCACCGGCGCGGCGCAACAGGCGCTCCGCCACCTCGGCGGTGATCCGCTCGTTCGGGTCCTTGCGCAGCAGCCCGTTGAGCACTGCCTTGAGCGGACCGGCGTTCTTCGGCGGCGGAATCGGCTCGGTGGCCAACGCGGCAAGGGTGCCGATCGCCGACGGCCGGGCGTACGGCGACTTGCCCTCCACCGCCGCGTAGAGCGTCGCGCCCAACGACCACAGGTCGGCCTCCGGCCCGGCGGTGCCGTCCCGAGCCCGCTCCGGCGAGATGTACGCGGGCGAGCCGAGCACCATGCCGGTGCGGGTCACGTTGGGGTCACCCGGAATCGTGGCGAGACCGAAATCGGTCAGAACCACCCGGCCGTCGTCACCGAGCAACACGTTGCCCGGCTTCACGTCACGGTGCATGACGCCCGCCTTGTGCGCGGCGCTGAGCGCACCCAGCACACCCAGGCCGATCTCGACAGTGCGGGCAACCCCCACCGGGCCGTCCTCGGCGAGAGTGTCCTGCAACGACCTCGACGCCACATACTCCATGACGATCCATGGATCGCCGTCCGTGCGCAGCACGTCGAAGATGCGGACCACGTTGGCGTTGTTGAGCCGGGCGATGGCCCGGGCCTCCCGCAACGAGCGCTCGCGCATCTCGCGGCGTTCCTCGTCGGTGAGACCGGGCGGCGGCACCAACTCCTTGATGGCGACATCCCGGTGCAGCACCTCGTCGCGCGCCTTCCACACCCTGCCCATGCCACCCTGGCCGAGCGGCGACAGGAGCCGGTATCGGTCAGCGACGAGTTGGGGAAGCGCGTTCGACATCGGTGAGACGGTACCCGGACCGACTGACGCTCACACCGCCGGCACGCCACTGTGCGCTTCCGGTAACTTCGCGCCGCGTACCCTGGCGGCATGTCTGCCGAAGAGCCGCTGTTCCGGGTCGTCCGCGGCGTGCCCACCGCCGAGGAACTGGCCGCTCTGGTGGGGGCGATCATCGTCCGGACCCGTCCCGCCACCGCCACCGCCCCGGCGACCGCGTCCACCTGGGCGCGGAGCGCTCGGCCGGGCACTTCCCGCGGATGGCGAGCCGCCGGCCTGCCCCGCTGACCCGAACGCACCCCGTGCGGGGGCTGTCAGGGTGGCGTGGAGCCGTTAATCTCACTCAGGGAAACGGTGCCGTTACGGGTAGGGAGGATCCATGATCCCCGAAGAGGACCGGCCAGCGCCCTGGCTACGCGGTTACGGCGGCATCGAAGCCGACATCACCCAGCTCAGAGAGTTCGCCGACCGGCTCGCCGCCGAGGTCGAGAGCAACTACGCGCCGCACCTGTCGTACATCGCCGAAGACATGTCAGCGAAGCTGCCCAACCCGTGTGACGCCTTCATCGAACTGGTCACCTTCCTGCACGCGCACCACGAGACACAGCAGGCCACCGCCGACATGGTGTACGCCGTCCGAGGCGCCACCGGCCACCTCGCCGCCGCCGCCGACCAGGTCGCCGCCCACTACGCCGACAGCGACGCCTTCACCGCCGCCCGCGTCGTGGACGTGCAACGAGCCCTCGCCAACCCGGCCAGCGTCCTCCCCGGCGGCCCCACGCCGACACTCACCGACCCGACCAGCCCCAACGCCGAAGGGCCGGTGATGCTGCCATGATCGAACGGGGCACCGGCCGCACCTCCGGCCTCACCGACTGGCACCTCATGGACGTCCACAGCATGTGGGCCTGCCTCCAGGACCACGACACCGCCAACCACTGGAAGCAGGTCGCCGGCTGGCGCAAAGTCTGCGACCTGGCACAAACCCACCTCGGCCGCCTCCAGCAGTACCGCCGCGGCCTCGCCGAGGCCTGGCCGCCCGAAACCAGCGCCGCCTCCCGCACCTACCTCGCCGAACTCGACGAACTCATCGACAAGGTGCAGCGCACCCACGACGCCGCCGCCGCGAACTACACAGCACTCTCCGCCGCAACCCAGGCCATCGGCACCACCCGCGCCGCACTCCACAAGATCTACGAGGAGTACGCGACCAAGTTCCAACAGAAGCAGGCGTACGAGTCGATGGTCGCCGACCCGAAAGCGGTGATGGGCAACCGGACCACCACGCCTCCTGTTGCTGACGGAGAACTGGAACGGCTGAACGTGCAGGCCCGTTCGATGATGTTCAACCTCAGTGGTGAACTCCAACAAGCCCAAGCAACCCTCCAAAAACCACCCCCGCCACCACGTCGACCCGGCCAACAGCCAAACGATCATGACGTTTACGGCCCGAGCGTTCACAACGTCGTCATTCCCCCGGTGGTCGCGGTGCCGATGGCGCCAGCATCCTCGCCGCCGCGATCTCCGGGAACAGCTCCTTCAAAACCTGCAGTTAACCTGACTCCGCCGAGTATCGGGCCCGTCCTGGGTGGAACAGGTGCAACCCTAACGCCGAGCATGCCGAATCCAAATTCAGCCGGGATTGCGAGCCCGGCGCCAGCGTCACCAGTTGGTCCTATAAGCCCGCCACCCGGCATTTCCGTGCGACCTGTTGGGCAACAGGCTCCCCATCCGACGGCAGGATCGATTGGTAGGCTGCCGACTGGAGCCGACGACCCCGCCAATCCTTCGAAGTCGCCGCTGTCCAATAGAGCCATGCCGCCGGGAGGTATCATCGGCGGCCCACCACCGATCGGTTTGAGTCAACCTAGCGCAGGGCCGAACCCTCTCCGCCGCGTCAACCCGATTGGCGGCGTGATCGGAGGTGGGGGAGGCGCGGGCACAGCACCTAGCGGCGGGGCTGGTTCTCGGCCTGGCGCGGGTCGGATCTATTCGGCGGCACAGAGCATTCCACCGATTGGCGGTGGCCCTGGCTCAGCGAGTCCGGGTTATATGCAGCCCAAACCTGCCCGGCCGAACGCCCGCACTACTGATAGTAGTCCGAGCCACTGGGACCCCGATAATCCTTGGGAGACTCAGAAGGGAGTAACCCCGGTAGTCCAGCCACCTGAGGACAATGGTCCCATTGATCCAGGCCCAGCTATCGGCTTCTCACGGTAATGCTATTCATCACCCGAATTATTTTGATCGCACTGGTCTTGCCAATCGGAACTTTAGCAACGGCCACAACGAACGGGCTGCCCGCTAAACACCACGGAGCGAATTTCTCCCAGTTCGATCGCATTAGAGACGACCAGTGGCATCTCCGCTTCCTGGGCGCTTCCCAAGCACATATGATTAGTAAAGGCGAAGGCGTCACGGTCGCGGTGCCAGACACCGGCGTCGACCCTCATCCCGACCTGAGGAATAATCTACTCAAGGGCACAGATACTGTAGCGGGCGGCTTGGGAGATGGCCAGCAGGACTCGAACAGCCACGGCACGAGCATGGCGGGATTAATAGCAGCACATGGCAGGGGCACAAACTCAGGCGCACTCGGCATTGCACCAGAGTCCAAAATTCTCCCGATAAAGGCGTCCGGCGCAGATAATCTTGGCGAAGCCGAAGACCTCGCCGAAGCCGTCGAATATGCGACAGCTAGAGGCGCTCAGATCATTAGCATCTCCAGCGGGGGCGCATCGACACCCCGCCTCGTCCGAGCAATCAGATCCGCCCTCGCAGCAAATATCGTAATTGTGGCATCAGTAGGCAATGCGCCCCACAGTCCAACTGCCTATCCAGCCAGCGAAGAGGGTGTCATAGCGGTTGGAGGCGTCGATCGCGCCGGACGACATGCCGCAATCTCGGTCACCGGACCGAAGATCGACGTGGTCGCTCCAGCAGTCGACATTTATAGCACCAGCTACGGCGGGAAGTACTCAAGAGGAACTGGCACGTCGAGCGCGACGGCGATCGTGGCGGGGGCTGCGGCGTTGATCAGATCCAAGTACCCGTATCTGCCGGCCCGGGAGGTGGCGCACCGGTTGACGGCTACCGCCGTCGACAAAGGCCCGCCTGGGCGTGACGACGAGTACGGCTATGGAGTGATCGATCTTGTGGCAGCGCTGACCGCAGACGTACCGCCGCTGGGGTTTGAATCGGTGAGCGCTCCGGCCGGCGACGGCGCGACCACGACGGCCAATGCTCAGCAGGGTGATGGGAGCGACGGTGCGACCGCGCGTGGCCTGGCCACTCTTGGGGTGATCGTGGCTGCCGGGGTTGGGTGGGCCGTGATTGCGCGGCGACGTCGGCGTGGTGATGATCCGCCGCCCAGGATCAGTCGCTGATCGATCAGCGGAACGCTGATCGACTCGGGTTTCTTGATGTCGGGGTGTCCCGGACGGCGGGACACCCCGACATCGCCGACGCGGAGCCGATCCTTTCGCTGGGCGAGGACGCTGAAGCGGTGATCCACTCGCCTTCCAGGAAACTGCGGTGTCCGGGGCGACGGGACACCGCGTTTTCCTGGAAGGCGAGTGGATCAAGCTCACCCCGACCACCCCGACCACCCCGACCACCCCGACCACCCCGACCACCCCGACCACCCCGACCACGCGACGGCCAGGCCGCCCAATGGGCCAGGCCGCCCAACGAAAAGGCCGCCCAATGGGCCAGGCCGCCCAACGAAAAGGCCGCCCAATGGGCCAGGCCGCCCAACAGCCAAGCCGCCCGCCCCACGGCCCGCCCACTCAAGGACCACGCCGCCCAACGACCACGCCACCTGACGACCACGCCACCTGACGGCAAGGCAGCCCGAACGGCCGAGCAGCCTGGACGGCCAAGGAAGCACGGAAGGCCGGGCGGGGTGCCGGTATTGGCGGAAAGCTTCGCGGTAACGTCGGGCTCGTGTCTGAGACCTTGCCGCTTCGCCTCGTGCTCGCTTCGGCTAGTCCTGCCCGTCGGAAGTTGCTCCAGGCTGCTGGCATTGAGCCGGAGGTCCTGGTCAGCGGGGTGGACGAGTCCCTGGTGGTGACTGAGCGGGCTGAGGAGTTGTGTCTGGAGTTGGCTCGCCTGAAGGCGCAGGCGGTGTTGACCAGGCTGAACCCGGCCGCCGACCAGCGGACGTTGGTGATCGGCTGCGATTCGGTGCTTGCCTTCGACGGGGAGATCCTCGGCAAGCCGGCGGATGCGGCTGACGCGACCCAGCGGTGGCTGCGGATGCGGGGGCGCAGCGGCGTTCTGCACAGCGGGCACTGCCTCGTCGATGTTGCCGCGGGGCGGCGTGCGGAGGCTGTCGCGTCGACGACGGTCCACTTCGCTGACGTCAGTGACGGCGAGATCGCCGCGTACGTGGCCACTGGTGAGCCGTTGGCGGTGGCTGGCGCGTTCACGATCGACGGGCTGGGTGGGGCGTTCGTGGAGCGGATCGAGGGTGACGCGGGGACGGTGGTCGGGTTGTCGATGCCGCTGCTGCGCCGGCTCCTCGCCGAACTGGATCTGCGGATCACCGACCTGTGGACGACCGTCGCGCCGGGCGGCCAAACCGTCGAGCCGATCGGTAACGTCCGGTCATGACCACCAAGTCGATCCCGCTCACCGACGAGCTGCACGCCTATCTGGTCGCTCACGGCTCCCCGCCGGACGAGATCATCCGGGACCTGGCCGAGGAGACCCGATCGGTGCTGCCGGAGCACGCCACCATGCAGGTGGCCCCGGAGCAGGCCGCGTTCCTGACGTTTCTCACCCGACTGCTCGGCGTACGGCAGGCCGTCGAGGTCGGCACGTTCACCGGGCTGTCGTCGCTGGCGATCGCCCGCGGGTTGCCCGAGGGTGGGCGACTCACCTGCTTCGACATTTCCGAGGAGTTCACCGGCATCGCCCGGCGCTACTGGGGGCGGGCCGGGGTGCAGGATCTGATCGACCTGCGCATCGGTCCGGCCGCGGACGGGTTACGGGAGCTGCCGCACGAGAGGCACCTGGACTTCGCGTTCATCGACGCGGACAAGACCGGCTACCCGATCTACTGGGCCGAGTTGGTGCCCCGGATGCGTCCGGGTGGGGTGATCGCCGTCGACAACGTGTTGCGGGGTGGGCGGGTGATCGCCCCGGAGGACGCCAACGACCGGGCCATCGCCGCGTTCAACGACGACGTCCTCGCCGACGTTCGGGTGGAGCCGGTGATGCTTCCGATCGCGGACGGCCTCACCCTCGCCCGGGTCCGCTGACCGCCAGCGAACCGTCGGGCCCCCGCCCCCGCTGACGCACCAACAACGGCAGAACAGGAAATCGGGGTGTCCCTCCGCAAGGGACACCCCGATTTTCAGGAACTCGCACGCGATCAACGATCGGCGGTCAGCGGACGCTTCGGGCGAACTGGCGGGCGGCCCAGTAGACGCCGAGCGCGGCGAGGACCGCGGTGATGCTCAGGCCCTGCCAGACCTTGTCGCTGCCGAGGTCACCGGCGAACAGGGCCCGGGTGCCGTCGACCGCCCAGAAGAACGGGTTCCAGTTGGCGATGCCCTGCAACCATCCGGGCGCGAAGGTCAGCGGCAGCAGGATGCCGGAGAGCAGCAGCACCGGCTGCGCCACCGTGTTCATCAGCGGGGCCAGCGCGTCCTCGCTCTTGACCTTGAGGGCGACGCCGTAGGAGACGGCCGAGGTCATGAGGGCGATCAGGGCGAGCATCAGGTACGCCAGCAGCAGGTCCCCGAGGAACACCCGCAGGTCGAACAGGAGCGCCAGCAGCGTGATGATGACCGCCTGCACCAGGAGTGAGACCACGTCGCGCAGCGAGCGGCCGAGCAGCAGGGCGAGCCGGCTGATCGGGGTGACCCGGGAGCGTTCGATGACGCCGGCTCGCAGTTCGGCGATGAGGCCGAAGCCCTGGAACAGGCCACCGAAGATGGCCAGCAGCACCAGCAGACCCGGTACGAAGATCTTGTAGGCGGCGGCCTGGGTGGGTGCGTTGAGTGCGGGCTTGAGCAGCGGGGCGAAGAGCAGCAGGTACATGACCGGCTGGAACACGCCGACGAAGACCCAGACCGGGTTGCGCAGCAGGAGTTGGATCTGGCGCTGGAAGATCAGCCAGGTGTCACGGGCGAATTTCATTGAAGTCGTCTCCGGTGGTCAGGACTCGCGCAGCGAGCGGCCGGTCTTGGTGAGGAAGACGTCGTCCAGGCTGGGCCGGTGCAGCTCGATCGAGCGCAACTCCAGCCCGGCGTGGTCGAGTCGGCGCAGCACCTGCGGGATGGCGGTGGCGCCCTCGTCGACGGAGAGGCGCAGGCCGCCCTCGTCGACGGTCTCCAGCTTGTTGACGTACGGCTCGCCGTCGAGTGCCTTGGCCGCCTGCTCGGTGGCGGTCAGGTCGAGGCCGACGAGCACCACGTCGCCGGAGATCTCCCGCTTGAGCTCGGCTGGCGTGCCCTCGGCCACCAACTCGCCGTTGTCCATGATCGCGATCCGGTCGCAGAGCGCGTCGGCCTCGTCCAGGTAGTGCGTGGTGATGAAGACGGTCATGCCGTCGGCGCGCAGCCGGCGGATCTCGTCCCACATGTGGGCGCGGCTCTGCGGGTCGAGGCCGGTGGTCGGCTCGTCCAGGAAGACGATCTTCGGCTCGTGGATGATGCCGAGGGCGATCTCGACCCGGCGACGCTGGCCGCCGGAGTAGGTCTTGCACTTGCGGTCGGCGTACTCGGTCAGCTGGAAGGCGTCCAGGGCGCGGGCGGCACGCCGCTGCGCGTCGGCCTTGCTGATGCCGTACATGCGGGCGTGCAGCACCAGCTCCTCGCGGGCGGTGGACTCGTCCCAGGTGCTGCCGCCCTGCGGGACGTACCCGATGCGGCGGCGCACCTCGGCCGGGTCCTTGCGCAGGTCGGCGCCCGCGATGGTGGCCTCGCCGCCGTCCGGCTCGATGAGCGTGGCGAGCATCCGCAGGGTGGTGGTCTTGCCGGCGCCGTTCGGGCCGAGGAAGCCGAAGATCTCACCCTTGGCAACGTCAAGGTCGACGCCCCGCACGGCGTCCACCGTCTTCGTCTCTCGACCCGCGCGGGAGCGGAACGACTTCCGCAGCCCCCTGGTCTCGATCATTTTTGCTCCTGGTCGTTCGGGCCGGCCGGGCCGGCCGTCGATTGGGAGGACGCCAGACGGCGCACTCACCCGCTGTGCCACCAGCAGGCTAACGCGATATAGCTTTTCTAGTCAACGTTGATTATTCTGCGTTGGTGTCGAGCGGCTCCACGCCGTCCCTCCACCCTGACCAACCCTGCGCTTCGTCCAGCTCAGCAGGCAGGTACGACACTCCGGAATCGATCCGGTCGGCGATCCGCTCGCACCAGCCCACCTCCGCCTCCGCCCGCGCCGACCACAGCTCGAACATCCAGCCCACGTGGGCGGGCTTGCGGTTGCGGACCCAGTCCGACTCCAGCGAGGCGCGCATCGACTCGACGCCGGCCCGCAGCAGGTTGGCCCGGTTACGCAGGGCGGCGGCGGCCTCGGCGCGCGGCATGGCCGGCAGGAAGGAGAAGGCAGCCACGAACGGGTCGGGAGGCTCGCTGATGGTCCACCAGGAGTTGCGCAGCAGCGTCTCGAACTCGTCCTCCCCCTTGACCGTCACCTCGTACGTGGTGCGGGCCGGACGGGCGCCGACCTGCTCGGTAGCGACGGCGCGGAGCAGCCCCTCCTCGGTGAGCTTGCGCAGGGCGTGATAGATCGATCCGGGTTGCACGTTCGCCCACTTGTCGGCGCTCCAGCTCAGCAGCTCGCGGCGCACGTCGTAGCCGTGCACGGGCTGCATCCACCGCACCAGACCGAGAATCATCATCCGAGTCGAAGACACCCGATAAGCGTAATAGCCAAGTTTGACTAAACAATGGTCGGTCCAGTGCGGCATCCCACACTGAGCGATCGTTAGGGTCGCCGTGGGCGGCCGATACACTCCCCGTCAGTAACCTGCCCGGGAGGAGCCACGAAGGTGCGCAAGGTACTCATCGCCAACCGCGGCGAGATCGCCGTCCGGGTGATCCGCGCGTGCCGCGACGCCGGCCTGGGCAGTGTCGCCGTGTACGCGGACTCCGACCGCGACGCCCTGCACGCCACCCTCGCGGACGAGGCGTACGCGCTCGGCGGGGACAGCGCGACCGAGACCTACCTACGCATCGACAAGCTGCTCGACGTCGCCGCCCGTGCCGGGGCGGACGCCGTACACCCGGGTTATGGCTTCCTCAGCGAGAATGCCGACTTCGCCCAGGCCGTCATCGACGCCGGGCTGACCTGGATCGGCCCCACCCCGCAGGCGATCCGCGACCTGGGCGACAAGGTCACCGCCCGGCACCTCGCCCAGCGGGCCGGCGCGCCGCTGGTCCCCGGCACTCCGGACCCGGTGGCCAGCCCGGACGAGGTGATGGCATTCGCCGTCGACCACGGTCTGCCGGTCGCCATCAAGGCCGCCTTCGGTGGCGGGGGGCGCGGCCTCAAGGTCGCCCGCACGATGGAGGAGATCCCCCAGCTGTTCGAGTCGGCCACCCGGGAGGCGGTCGCGGCGTTCGGGCGGGGCGAGTGCTTCGTCGAGCGGTACCTCGACCAGCCCCGGCACGTCGAGGCGCAGGTCCTCGCCGACCAGCACGGCAACGTGATCGTGGTGGGCACCCGGGACTGCTCGTTGCAGCGACGCCACCAGAAGCTCGTCGAGGAGGCCCCCGCGCCGTTCCTCAGCGACGCCCAGCGCGCGCAGATCCACGACAGTGCCAAGGCGATCTGCCGCGAAGCCGGCTACCACGGCGCTGGCACCGTGGAATACCTGGTCGGCGTGGACGGCACCATCTCCTTCCTGGAGGTCAACACCCGGCTCCAGGTCGAGCACCCGGTCACCGAGGAGACCGCCGGCATCGACCTGGTTCGCGAGCAGTTCCGGATCGCCGATGGCGAGAAGCTGCGGATCACCGAGGACCCGACGCCGCGTGGGCACGCGATCGAGTTCCGGATCAACGGCGAGGACCCGGGCCGCAACTTCCTGCCCGCCCCGGGCACCGTCACCGCGCTGCGTCTGCCCAGCGGGCCGGGTGTGCGGGTCGACACCGGCATCTCGGCCGGCGACGTGATCGGCGGCAACTTCGACTCACTGCTCGCCAAGGTGATCATCACGGGCGAGACGCGCACCGAGGCGCTGGAGCGCGCCCGGCGCGCGCTGGACGAGATGGTCCTCGACGGCATGGCCACCGCACTGCCCTTCCACCGGCTCGTCGTGCGGGACGAGGCGTTCACCGCCGAGCCCTTCACAGTGCACACCCGGTGGATCGAGACCGAGTTCCACAACACCGTGCCGGCGTTCACCGCCGCCGCCGGCACCGCCGAGGCGCCGGCCGACCGCGACACCGTCGTGGTCGAGGTCGGCGGCAAGCGCCTCGAGGTCAGCCTCCCCGCCGGCTTCGGCGCAAGTACGACCACAGCGGCACCCGCCCCCCGCAAGGCGACTCGGCGCGTCGGCGGCGCGAAGGCCGGCTCCCCGGTCGGCGGCGACGCGCTCACCTCGCCGATGCAGGGCACCATCGTCAAGATCGCGGTGGCGGACGGCGACACAGTGGCCGAGGGCGACCTGGTCGTGGTGCTGGAGGCGATGAAGATGGAACAGCCGCTGCACGCGCACAAGGCGGGCACTGTCAGTGGTCTCAGCGCGGAGGTCGGTGCCGTGATCACCGCCGGGGCCCCGATCTGCACCATCGCCTGACTGGCTTGGCGGGCGGTCAGCGCAGGGTCTCGCCGGCTACCGCGCGGACGGCTGCGGTCAGGGCGTTCAGCACGTCCGACTCCAGCCTCCAGTGCTGCCAGTAGAGCGGGACGTCGAGGTGTCGTCCCGGTGCGAGGTCGACACAGCGGCCGGCGTCCAGGTCGGCGTGGGCGATCTGTTCGGGCGCCAGACTCCAGCCCAACCCGAGCCTGATCATTTCGCTGAGCGCCGGGACCGACGGTACGTAGTGCAGCGGCGGGTCGAACGGCCGACCGGCCACCGACCGGATGAAGCGGTGTTGCACCTGGTCCTTCCGGTCGAAGAGGATCAGCGGCGCGCTCGCCAGCGCGGCGGCGGTGAACCCGTCGGCGAAGTGCTGTGCCGCGAATTCCGGCGTGGCCAACGCGCGGTAACGCATCGCCCCGAGCCGCAGCACCCGGCAGCCCTGCACGGCTTCCCGCTGGGCGGTGACCGCCGCCGTCACCGAACCGTCGCGGAGCAGCTCTGCGGTGTGGTCCTGATCGTCCTGCCGGAGGTCGAACGAGAGCCCGGCCCGCTGCGGCAACCGGGCCAGCGCGGCGGGGAACCAGGTGACCAGCGAGTCCGCGTTGACCACCACGGCGACCCGGATCCGGCCGCCGCCGGCCAGCGGGCCACGGGCATCGACGAGCGCCTCCCGTTCGAGCAGCGTGAGCTGGCCGGCCAGGCGCAGCAGCGGACGGCCGGCGTCGGTTGCCACACACGGTCGGGCGCGGCGGACCAGCACCTGACCGACTGTCTCCTCCAACGCCTTGATCCGTTGGCTCACCGCCGACGGGGTGACGTGCAGCAGCCGGGCCGCCGCGTCGAAGCTGCCCTCCGCCACCACCGCCGCGAGCGTCCGCAGCTGCGTCGAGTCGAGACCTTCCATCAGCTGAGCTTAAGTTGCATCAGGATCTTTAGTTGGACTGGTGACCGTTGGCGGCCCTAGCGTCGAGTCCGTGCTCGCTTCCGCCGTCGCCGGCTTCTCGATCTCCATCGCGCTCATCGTCGCCATCGGTGCCCAGAACGCCTTCGTCCTGCGCCAGGGCCTGCGACGGGAGCACGTCGTACCCGTGGTGCTCACCTGCGCCGCGTCCGATGCGTTGCTGATCATGGCGGGGGTGGCCGGGGTCGGTTCCCTGGTGGCCAGCCGACCGGGCCTGCTGACGGCGATCCGCTGGGGCGGGGCGGCGTTCCTGCTCTGCTACGCGGGGCTCGCCGCCCGTCGCGCCCTGCGTCCCGGCGCCCTGCTGCCCACCGACCGACCGCCGGCCACGCTGGGGACGACCCTGCTCGCCTGCGCCGCCTTCACCTACCTGAACCCCCACGTCTACCTGGACACCGTGCTGCTCCTCGGCGGCGTGGCCCAACAACACACGTACCGGTGGGTCTTCGGTGCCGGTGCCGCACTGGCCAGTGTCGTCTGGTTCACCGCGCTCGGTGTCGGCGCGCAGCACCTCGCCCCCCTGCTCGCCCGCGCCGCCGCCTGGCGGGTGCTGGACGCGGTCATCGCCCTCGTGATGGCCGGACTCGCCGTGGCGCTTCTGCTGGGCTGACCGGGTCGCCACCACCCACCGCGGTACGAGTGTTTTCCGCGACCACCGGCGGTGAAATGGGCAGCGAGCGGGAATGATTGCCCGGTGCGGTTCCTTCACGGCGCGGTCCCCGCGCACGACCTGACCTATACCGACGTCTTCATGGCGCCGGCCCGCTCCGATCTGGGCTCCCGGCTCGACGTCGACCTCTCCACCGGCGACGGCACCGGCACCACCATCCCGCTCGTCGTGTCGAACATGACAGCGGTCGCCGGACGGCGGATGGCGGAGACCGTCGCCCGCCGGGGCGCCATCACGGTGATCCCGCAGGACATTCCGATCGAGGTGGTGGCGAACGTCGTCGCCTGGGTCAAGCAGCGCCACCTGGTCTACGACACCGCGATCACGCTCGGCCCGACCGAGACCGTGGGCGACGCCATCCACCTGCTGCCCAAGCGTTCGCACGGTGCGGTGATCGTCGTCGACGACGACGGCCGGCCGATGGGTGTGGTCACCGAGGCGGACACCGCGGGCGTGGACCGGTTCGCCCAACTGCGGCACGTCATGTCCACCGAGCTGCACACCGTTCCCGCGGACGCCGACCCGCGGACCGGGTTCGACAGGCTCTCGGCGGGCCGTCGCCGACTCGCCCCGGTGGTGGACGCCGAGGGTCGGCTGGTCGGGGTGCTGACCCGGCAGGGCGCGTTGCGCGCGACCCTGTACACCCCGGCGGTGGACGACCGGGGCCGGCTGCGCATCGCGGCGGCCGTCGGGATCAACGGCGACGTGACAGGCAAGGCCGCCGCCCTGCTGGAGGCGGGGGTGGACACGCTTGTGGTGGACACCGCGCACGGCCACCAGGCACGGATGATCTCCGCACTCCAGGCGGTCCGCAAGCTGGACCCGGGGGTGCCGGTGGCGGCCGGCAACGTGGTGACCGCCGAGGGCGTACGTGACCTGGTGGAGGCGGGGGCGGACATCATCAAGGTCGGCGTCGGTCCGGGCGCGATGTGCACCACCCGGATGATGACCGGAGTGGGTCGACCGCAGTTCTCCGCCGTCCTCGACTGCGCGGCAGCGGCCCGCCAACTGGGCCGGCACGTGTGGGCGGACGGCGGGGTGCGACACCCTCGGGACGTGGCGCTCGCGCTCGCCGCCGGCGCGTCGAACGTGATGGTCGGCTCCTGGTTCGCCGGGACCTACGAGTCCCCCGGTGACCTCTACACCGACGCGGACGGCCGGCGGTACAAGGAGAGCTTCGGGATGGCCTCGGCTCGGGCGGTCAGCGCCCGCACCGCCGACGACAGCCCGTACGACAGGGCCCGCAAGGCGGTGTTCGAGGAGGGCATCTCCTCGGCGCGCATGCACCTGGACCCGGCCCGCCCCGGCGTCGAGGACCTGATCGACGAGATCATCGCGGGCGTTCGCAGCGCCTTCACCTACGCCGGCGCACGGAACCTGACCCAGTTCCACGAGCGGGCCGTCGTCGGTGTGCAGAGCGCCGCCGGCTTCACCGAGGGGATGCCCCTCCCCACCAGCTGGTAACTCCCACCCACCTCTGGTTGATCATGAGGTTGACGGCCTCCCGCCTCGGCGTGTCGCAGCGGTAACCTCATGATCAACCGAGAAGAGGTCGCGGCGCGGTGGGCCTCCTGGTGCCGGCGACCGCCCGGGTCGCCGCAGTCGGGCTCGGCCTGCTCATGCTCGCCATGTTCCCGGCAAACGCCTCGGCCGCGCGCCGGAAGCTGACCCTCGCCGGACGTCCGGTCACCCCGCTCGCGCAGCGGACGATTCTGCAGATCGTGTTCGTGGCCACGGCGGCGGCAATTTCGTTTGGCCCCTGACTATCAGGGCGCTAACCTACTTGTCGTGGAACTCGTGACCCTCCAGGACGTGCCGCTCGGCCGGCTCCTGGTGGTGGCCGGGCACCTCGTCGGGCAGCGGTGGAACCGTTACCTGGCCGAGGAGCACGGCCTCACCCAGGCCGGCATGATCACCCTGATGACGCTCGCCCGACACGGCGAGCTTCCCCACCGGGCGGTCGCCGAGAAGGGGTTCGTCCGGCCGGCGACCCTGACCGGCATCGTCGACACGCTCGAGCGCGACGGCCTGGTCGAGCGCCAGCGCGACGACAACGACCGGCGCAGCATCCGACTCGCCATCACCCCCGCCGGGCGCGAACGGGTGGCCGCGCTCGGCGCGCTCATGCACTCCGGACGGCCCCTCACCTCGGTCGACGCCGACCCGGCGAAGGCCGCGGTGATCCGGGAGTTCCTGCTTGAGGTCATCGGCAGCGGAGACGACCCGCGGATGACCGGACGCCCTACCGAAACGAAGGACCCGGCGTGCTGATTCGACTTCTGCGCAACCAACTGCGCACCTATCAGAGACCGTTGCTGGCGGTCGTGCTGCTCCAGTTCGTGGGCACCATGGCCTCGCTCTACCTGCCCAGCCTCAACGCGGACATCATCGACCAGGGCGTGGCCCGGGGCGACACCGACTACATAGTGCGCACCGGCGGCTGGATGCTGCTGGTCAGCCTGGTCCAGATCGTCTGTTCGATTGCCGCCGTCTACCTGGGTGCGCGGGTCGCGATGGGCTTCGGCCGCGACGTACGCGCCAAACTGTTCGGGCACGTCAACCGCTTCTCCGCCCGCGAGGTGGCCCGGTTCGGGGCGCCGTCGCTGATCACCCGCAACACCAACGACGTGCAGCAGGTGCAGATGCTCGTGTTGATGAGCTGCACGATGATGGTCGCCGCCCCGATCATGAGCGTCGGCGGAGTGTTCATGGCGCTGCGCGAGGACGTCGGGCTCTCCTGGCTGATGCTGGTCAGCGTGCCGGTGCTGGCCATCGCGCTCGGCGCGATCATCCGTCGGATGGTGCCGGGCTTCCGCCTCATGCAGACCCGCATCGACACCGTCAACCGGGTGCTGCGGGAGCAGATCACCGGCATCCGGGTGGTCCGCGCGTTCGTCCGCGAGCCGTACGAGACGGACCGCTTCGGCGTCGCCAACGCCGACCTGACCGCCACCGCGCTGCGTACCGGCCGGTTGCTGGCGTTGATCTTCCCGGTGGTCATGCTGGTGCTGAACGTCTCCAGCGTGGCGGTGCTCTGGTTCGGCGCGCAGCGGGTGGACGCCGGCGCAATCCAGATCGGGGCGCTCACCGCGTTCCTGCAGTACCTGATGCAGATCCTGATGGCCGTCATGATGGCCACCTTCATGCTGATGATGGTGCCTCGGGCGGCGGTCTGCGCCGAGCGGATCGTCGAGGTGCTGGACACCGACTCGTCGGTGGTCCCGGCCAGCGTTCCGGTCACCGAGCTGCCCACCCGCGCCGAGTTGGAGCTGCGCGGGGTGCGCTTCCAGTACCCGGGCGCGGTGGAGCCGGTGCTGCGCGACATCTCCTTCCGGGCGACCCCGGGCACCACCACGGCGATCATCGGCAGCACCGGCGCGGGCAAGACAACACTGCTGTCACTGATTCCCCGCCTGGTCGACGTCAGCGCCGGCGCGGTGCTCGTCGACGGGGTGGACGTGCGGGAGTTGGCGCCGGACGAGCTGTGGCGACGCATCGGCCTGGTGCCGCAACGGCCGTACCTGTTCACCGGGACGGTCGCCAGCAACCTGCGCTACGGCAACCCGGACGCCACCGACGAGGAGCTGTGGACGGCGCTGGAGATCGCCCAGGCCCGGGACTTCGTGGCGCAGATGCCCGGCGGGTTGGACGCCCCGATCGCGCAGGGCGGCACCACCGTCTCCGGTGGGCAGCGGCAGCGCCTGGCCATCGCCCGGGCCCTGGTGCGGCAGCCGGAGATCTACCTCTTCGACGACTCGTTCTCCGCGCTCGACCTGGGCACCGACGCGCGGCTGCGAGCGGCCCTGCGGCCGGTCACCGCGCAGGCGGCGGTGGTGATCGTGGCCCAGCGGGTCTCCACGATCATCGACGCCGATCAGATCATCGTCCTGGAGAACGGAGGGGTCGTCGGAGTGGGACGACATGCGGAGTTGTTGGACACCTGCCCGACGTACGCCGAGATCGTGGCCTCGCAGCAGACCACGGAGGTGGCGGCATGAGCGAGCGTGACGAGCCGCGCACCGCGGCCGTACCCAGTCAGAAGCCGGCTGGCGACGCGGCGCGGACGCCGAAGCGGCTGCCGCCCGGCCGCCCGGGCGGCGGCCCGGGGTGGATGAGCGCCGGGATGCCCGCCGAGAAGTCGATGAACTTCGGGCCGTCGGCCCGACGGCTGCTCGGCCGGCTGCGCTCGCACCGACTCCACCTCGCCGCGATCATCACCCTCGCGGTGGTGAGCGTCGGGTTCAGCGTGGCCGGGCCGAAGATCCTCGGCCACGCCACCGACCTGATCTTCAGTGGGGTGATCGGTCGGCAACTGCCCGCCGGCACCACCGCCGACCAGGCCGTCGCGGCAGCCCGGGCCAGCGGCAACGACAGCTTCGCCGCCATGCTGGCCCGGATGGACCTGGTGCCCGGGGTGGGCATCGACTTCAGCGCCCTGAGTCGGGTGCTGCTGCTGGCGCTCGGGCTCTACCTGGCGGCGAGCCTGCTGTCCTGGTGGCAGGGCTGGCTGCTCAACGGGGTGGTCCAGCGCACCGTGCTTCGGCTGCGCGCCGAGGTGGAGGAGAAGCTGAACCGGCTGCCGCTTCCCTACTTCGACAGGCAGCCGCGTGGTGAGCTGCTCAGCCGGGTCACCAACGACATCGACAACATCTCCACGAGCCTCCAGCAGACCCTCAGCCAGCTGCTCACCTCGCTGCTGACCGTCGTCGGCGTGCTGGCCGTGATGTTCTGGATCTCGCCGGTGCTGGCCCTGGTGGCCCTGGTCGCGGTGCCGCTGTCGGTGCTCGTCACCCAGCGCATCGCCAAGCGCTCCCAGAAGCAGTTCATCGCACAGTGGACGCACACCGGCGAGTTGAACGGCCAGATCGAGGAGGCGTACACCGGCCATGAGCTGGTGAAGGTCTTCGGCCGGCAGCGTGAGGTGGAGGCCGCCTTCCACGCGAAGAACGAGGAGTTGTTCCGGGCCAGCTTCGGGGCGCAGTTCATCTCCGGGATCATCATGCCGTCGATGATGTTCATCGGGAACCTGAGCTACGTGGCGATCGCCGTGGTCGGTGGCCTGCGGGTCGCCTCCGGCACGATGAGCCTCGGTGACGTGCAGGCGTTCATCCAGTACTCCCGCCAGTTCACCCAGCCGCTCACCCAACTCGCCTCGATGGCCAACCTGCTCCAGTCCGGGGTGGCGTCGGCCGAGCGGGTCTTCGCGGTGCTCGACGCGGACGAGCAGACCCCTGACCCGGTCGCGCCGGCCCGGGTCGCCGACCCGCACGGTCGGGTCGAGTTCGAGCACGTCTCGTTCCGCTACGAGCCGGACAAGCCACTCATCGACGACCTGTCACTCGTCGCCGAACCCGGGCACACGGTGGCCATCGTCGGCCCGACCGGCGCCGGCAAGACCACGCTCGTCAACCTGGTGATGCGGTTCTACGAGCTGGACGCCGGCCGGATCACGCTCGACGGGGTGGACGTCACCACGATGCGCCGCGACGACCTGCGCGGGCGGATCGGCATGGTGCTCCAGGACACCTGGCTGTTCGGCGGCACCATCCGGGACAACATCGCCTACGGGCGGCCGGACGCCACCGAGGAGGAGATCCTCGCCGCGGCCCAGGCCACCTTCGTGGACCGGTTCGTGCGCAGCCTCCCCGACGGGTACGACACGGTCATCGACGAGGAGGGCAGCAACGTCAGCGCCGGCGAGAAGCAGCTCATCACCATCGCGCGGGCGTTCCTCGCCGAGCCGTCGCTGCTGATCCTCGACGAGGCCACCAGTTCGGTGGACACCCGCACCGAGGTGCTCCTGCAACGGGCGATGGCCGCGCTGCGCTCGGACCGGACCAGCTTCGTCATCGCGCACCGGCTGTCCACCATCCGCGACGCCGACCTGATCCTCATGATGGAGAACGGTCGGATCGTCGAGCAGGGCACCCACGAGCAGTTGCTCGCCGCCCACGGCGCGTACCACCGGCTCTACCGCTCGCAGTTCAGCGGAGCGGTGACCGACGAGGAACCGGCCGCCCAACCGGCGTCGGTCTGAGGTCGGGCGGCCATGCGCGCGAGACGATCGGTGGGAGTGTCAGCCCGGCGGCAGCAGGTCGGTCGCGCGGGCGTGCACCTGCCCGCCGATCAGGGCGAGCGCGGCGTCGGCGGGCATCGGGGCCAGGGCGCGACCGCCGCGCACGCGCAGCGTGAGGTGCCCGTCGGCGACCTCCCGGGCACCCAGCACCCCGAGGTACGGGACGCGGCGGCGGGCCGCGTCCCGGACCCGGGCGCCCAGCGAGCCAGCGGCGTCGACCTCGACCCGCAACCCGGCGTCGACAGCTCGCCGGGCCAGCTCGGCCGCCGCGTCTGCCTGCCCGTCGTCGACCGGCAGGAGCACCACCTGGACGGGTGCGTACCAGGCCGGGAACGCCCCCGCGTGCACCTCGATGAGGTACGCGAACAGCCGCTCCATGCTGCCGACCAGGCTGCGGTGCACCATCACCGGGCGACGCCGGCTGCCGTCCGAGTCGGTGTACGACAGGTCGAACCGTTCCGGCTTGTCGAAGTCCAGTTGGATGGTGGAGATGGTCGACTCCCGGCCGACGGCGTCGACGATCTGGATGTCGATCTTCGGACCGTAGAAGGCGGCCTCCCCCGGCGCCTCGACGAACTCCACTCCGGCCAGCGCCTCCCGGAGCAGTTCCTCGGCGCGGGCCCACTGGGCGTCGTCGCCGACGTACTTCTTGCCCGGCCCGCGCAGCGACAGCCGGAACCCGGCCGGACGGACGCCGAGCGCGGCGTGCGCTTCGCGGATCAGCCGGAGGATCTCGACGACCTCCGCGCCGACCTGCTCGGGGGGGCAGAAGGTGTGCGCGTCGTTGAGCGAGATGGCGCGGACCCGGGACAGCCCACCGAGCACGCCCGAGCGCTCCGAGCGGTACATCCCGCCCAGCTCGGCGATGCGCAGCGGCAGCTCCCGGTACGACCGGCCCCGCGCCCGGAAGACCAACGCGTGGTGCGGGCAGAGCGCCGGCCGGAGCACGAACTCGTCGTCGGCGCTCAGCCGCATCGGCGGGAACATGTCGTCGGCGAAGTAGCCGAGATGGCCGGAAAGTTCGAAGAGTTCCCGCTTACCCAGCGGCGGCGAGTAGACGTGCTGGTGGCCGGAGCGGCGCTCCAAATCCCTGACGTACTCCTCGACGGCGTGCCGGGCGGCGGCACCGGCCGGCAGCCAGATCGGCAGGCCGGCCCCGGCCAGCGGGTCGGAGACGAAGAGGTCCAGCTCGCGGCCGAGCCTACGGTGGTCGATCATGTCGGGCTCCTGGATCGGGTACGACCCGGAGGCGACCTGGGCTCCGAACGGCGCGCTGCCCTCGGGGGCGGATCGCCCCGGGGCCTGGTCGACGATGGTGACGTCAGAGCGGCGCGCCGGGGATACCCGGCGTCGTGGTCATCACTACCGCGCTGCGCATACGGCGACCGTATCCGCCGAACCAACGGCGACGCACCCGGATTTGCGGCGGAGGGGTGGGCCGCCGGCGCGGGACCCGCCGGCGGCCCTGGCGGCCGAATCGTCAGGAACGGGGGACCCGACGGGCATGGCCGCGCCGACAACGGTACGCCGACGAACGACGTTCCGCCGCCCGCCCGGAACGGGTGGAACCGCCCCCGAACCCGTCACCCAGAAACGATCGGCCTCGTTGTAGCTGGGTGGCCCAGTCGTGTCGACGGTCACGACGGGCCGGGGCCATCCACCGTGACGCCGGACACGACGTCAGGCTCAAGACACCCAATTGGCCGCATTCGGCGAGGTGGCAGGCGTGCCCGAACTTCTGACTGACGTCGCGTCGCCGACGTGGGCGTACCTGGTGCTGCTCGCTCTGCTGATCGCGGACGCCTTCGTACCGGTGATCCCCACCCAGATCGTCATGATCACCAGTGGCGCGCTCACCGTCTACGGCGGGCTCAGCCTGCCGGTCACCATCGCCGTCGGCGCGCTCGGCGTCTTCGCCGGCGACCTGGCCTGCTACCTGCTCGGACGCAGCGCGCCGGACCGGCGGACACCCAAACACGCCGAGCTGAGCCGCGCCCGCCGGGTGGCCAGCCGGGTCACCCAGGGGCTGCGACAACCCGGGCCGCTCGTCATCCTGCTCTGCCGGTTCGTGCCCGGCGGCCGGATGGCGGCCTGCTTCTCGGCCGGACGTAGCCGCTACCCGTACCGGCTGTTCGTGCTGTACGAGACCGTCGCCGCGCTGGGGTGGGCCACCTACGGCGCCCTGGTGGGGCACCTGGGCGGCACCGCGCTCACCGAGTCGGCCTGGCGGCTGGCCATCATCGCCACCGCCGCGGCGGCCGGCTTCGCCGCTGCCGGATGGGCGATGACTGTGGTCAGCGCCCGCCACGCCCGCGCCGCCGCCGCAGACGTCCCCATCGACTGAGTGTCGCGGGGCTTAGGGGTGGTCCCGGGGGACGATGTCGGTGGCTGTCCCGGATTCGGCTGGGGTGTCCGTGGCGACAGGCTGAGGCATGCCTGTTACCCGGAGTACCGGCCTGCTGGCCCTGGGCGGGATCGCCCTGGCGGCGCTGCTCACCGTGATCGGCCACCTCGAAGTCAACGACGACCTCAACCCGTGGGCGTTGACCATCAGCGACTTCGCGGTCTCCGACCGGGGCGGTGTCATCGACATCGCCATGGTGGTGCTCGCGCTCGCCACAGTGGCGCTGCTGTACGGCCTGCGCCGCGCCGGCCCACCCAGACCCCGTTCGGGTCGAGCGGCCGAACTGCTGCTCGGCGCCTGGGTGGGTGGGCTGCTGCTGGCCGCCGTGGTGCCGACGAACGAGCCGGGCACCGCCATGACCACCGCCGCCTACCTGCACCGGTACGCCTCGGTGATCGCGTTCCTGGCGTTGCCGGTGGCCGGTTGGCTGCTCGCCCGCCGACCCGACCTGACGCCCGCCGCCCGGACGCTACGCGCCCTGGTTCTGCTGAGCCTGGCCCTGGCGGCGGCGATGATCTGGTCCGCCTACCCCGGCGACCGGATGCTCATCGGGCTGGCCGAACGCCTCCTGATCCTCACCGAGGTGGCGGTCCTGGCCACCGTGGCGCTGCTCCAGGCCCGGCAGGTCACTCCAACTCGTGCAGCATGAGCTGGCGGGCCGCCTCGGTGATCGAGCCGGAGAGGCTCGGGTAGATGGTGATGGTCTGGGCCAACTCGTTGACCGTGAGGTTGTTCTCCACGGCCATGGTGATGGGCAGGATCAGCTCGCTGGCCTTCGGAGCGACCACCACACCGCCGATCACCTGACCGCTGGCCGGCCGGCAGAACAGCTTCACGAAACCGTCGGAGAGGTCGTCCATCTTCGCCCGGGCGTTGCCGGAGAGCGGCAGCATCACCTGCCGGGCCGGGGTCTTGCCCGCGTCCACCTCGTCCTGCGAGACACCCACCGTGGCCAGCTCCGGGTCGGTGAAGACGTTCGCCGCGACGGTACGCAGCCGCAGCGGGCGGACCGCCTCGCCGAGCGCGTGCCACATGGCGATCCGGCCCTGCATGGCGGCGACGCTGGCCAGCAGCAGCACCCCCGTGCAGTCGCCGGCGGCGTAGATGCCGGGCACGTTGGTCCGGGAAGCCCTGTCGACGGTCAGGTAGCCGCCCCGACCCAGCTCCACCCCGTACTCGGTCAGACCCAGGTTGGCGGTGTTCGGAATCGAACCGACGGTGATCAGCGCGTGCGAGCCGGTCACCTTCCGGCCGTCGGACAGCTCCACCTCGACCCCGTCGGCGGTACGCCGGACCGCGTCCGCGCGGGAGTTGTTGAGGATCTCCATGCCCCGGTTACGGAACACCCGCTCGATGGCGGAGGCGGCGTCGGCGTCCTCGTGGGGCATCACCCGGTCCCGGCTGGAGACCAGGGTCACCTCGACTCCCATTGCCAGGTAGGCGCTGGCGAACTCCGCCCCGGTCACGCCGGACCCGACAACGATCAGGTGTTCGGGCAGCTCCGGCAGGTCGTACACCTGTCGCCAGGTCAGGATGCGCTCACCATCAGGTACGGCGGTGGGCAACTGGCGGGGGGTCGAGCCGGTGGCGATCAGCACGGTGGACGCGGCGATCCAGTACTCCTCGCCGCCGTCGGCGGGGGTGACGACGACCCGGTGGGTGTGCCCGAGAGCATCCTCGCCGAGCCGCGCGGTGCCGGCCACGAAGGTGACACCCGCCTTCAGCAGCTTGGCGTGGATGTCGGCGGACTGCGCCAGAGCCAACCTCTTCACCCGCTCGTGCACCGCCCGGGCGTCGACTGTCACCGCCTCCAGGCCGTCCGAGTGCACCCCGAACTCCTCGGTGTCGCGGTAACCCGTCACCACTTGCGAGCTGGCGATGAAGGTCTTCGACGGTACGCAGTCGGACAGCACGCAGGCGCCACCGGCACCGTCGGCCTCCACCACTGTGACATCGGCGTCCAGCTGGGCGGCGACCAGAGCCGCCTCGTACCCGGCCGGCCCCCCACCGATGATCACGATCCGGCTCACAGCGTTCGCCCTTCGTTGATGCTCACAGTGACTTTCTTCTCCCGAGCGCATTCGACACGCACTGTCGTATTCTCCCCCACCCGTCCGCCGGGCTATCGTCATCGCCGTGCGTCATCACGCCGCCTACGGCTCAAATCTCGACCCTGCCCGGATGCGTGCCTACTGTCCGCATTCGCCGATGGTGGGCACCGGCTGGCTGGAAGGCTGGCGGCTGACGTTCGCCGGGGCGGACGTGATCGGCTGGGAGGGCGCGGTGAGCACCCTTGTCGAGTCTCCCGGCGACCGGGTCTTCGTGGCGCTCTACGACATCCACCCGTACGACGCAGGTCAGCTCGACGAGATCGAGGGGGTGACCGCCGGCACGTACCGCAAGCTGCACGTCCGGGTCTCCACCCTCGACGGCGACGTCACCGCGTGGATCTACGTCTTCAACGGGTACGAGGGTGGCCTGCCGACCTCGTGGTATCTGTCGGAGATCGCGAACGCCGCCGAGAAGGCGGGCGCCCCGGACGACTACGTCACCGAGCTGCGCGCCCGCCCCACCGGCACCGCGTCGGCGTAGCAGCGCGTCTGGCACGCCCACAAGTGTGCTACCGCCGTCGACCGGAACGCCGATCGGGCCCGCTCGGCGTCGTCAATCACACACCGGCCGCCGGTACGGACAGTTCGTACATGTCGGTCCACTGGGTCTCCCGTAGGCCCACCGCCCGGTAGAGCGACAGCGGGGCGGTCGGGTTGGTGAGGTCGACGCCCAGGCCGGCCGCCTGCCGCCCCTTCTCGGCGTAGCGGGCGAAGGCGCGACGCAGCAACGCCGCGCCCACCCCCCGACGCCGGTACGCGGACAGCACCGACAGGCTCTTCACCCAGCCCGACTGCTGGTCGAGCGCCTGATCCGAGGACTGCAACGCGCCGACCGGCACCCCGTCGACCTCGGCGACGAACCACTCGTCCCAGGCGGTCAGGTCGCCGATCCGGGCACGCCACCGCTCGTACGACAGCGGTTCGTGGTCCGGGGCGTCGCCGAAGGCGGCCTCGTAGATCCGGTGGAACTCGACCAGGTCGGTCTCGTCGTCCGGGCGGACCGTGCGCACCGTCACCGCCGGTGAGCCGGCCGGCTCGACGGGAAGGTCGTCCAACTGTCGGCTCATCCGGACGTACCGCTTGACGAGGGTGAACCCGAGCCCGCGCAGGGTGTGTTCCCAGTCACGTTCCGGGGCGAAGACCGCGCAGCGGACGGTGAGCGACGGCAGCCGCCGCTCGGCAGCGCGCTCCGCGACCCGGTCCAGTTGGCGGACCAGCAACGGCGCCCGGATGGCGGCGGCCCGCACCGGATCGACGTAGACCTCCACGAACTCCCGGCCCACCCCGGTCGGGTTGTCCAGCGTCGCCCAGCCGACCACCGTGTCGTCCGGGTCGATGGCCAGCCAGCAGTCCCGGGTCGGGTCGACGTGGGGGGCGGTCAGCGACGCCGCGACATCCTCGGCGTCGAAGTCGGGATGGCCGATGGCGAACGTGTCGGCGGCGTGCACCACCGCGAGGATCGCCGGAACGTCGTCGAGGGTGGGCCGGCGCGTCGTCCAACCAGCGGGAAGGGTCACGGGAGGACATCCTGGCAGCCGACCGGCTCGCACGCCGCCCATTTTCCGGCCGGCGGGAGGCTCAGCCGAGGTCGACCCGGGTGCGGTGCAGCAACTCCACCAACTCCGCGCCGTCGGCGGGACCGAGGGCCCTGAACGCCGGCGCGGCCAACCGGTTGGTCACCGCCTCCGCCCAGAGTCGGCGGCGCACCAGCGGCCCGATCGGAGGGTACGGCGGCGGCCAGCCGCAGGCCACCGCCCCGGCCTCGCCCTCCGGCCCGGCCAGCACGGCCTCCAAGGGGGACATCCCGGCGGCGCGTACGGCCAGGAGGTAGGCGCCGGTGAAGTGTTCCCGGAGCAGCCGCAGCCCGGCCGCAGTGCGGGCCCCAGGCGAGAGGTCCGGAAGCGGCATGGCCCGCCACGCGGCGAAGAGTGGCATCCCACTGGCCTCCGCCGCCACCACGGCCCGCTCGACGAGCGCCGACAGACGCTCGGTGCCGGGCAGGGGGCCGAGTTGCTGGGCACCCCACCGGCAGCATTCGGCGAGACTCGCGGCGGCCACCTCGAACGGCGGGACCACCCGGGCGGCGGCGTCCCAACCGTCGGCGACCGCGTCCGGGGCGATGAAGCCGAGAGCGGCGGCGGCCGTCTCGGCCCGCACACCGCCGAGAGCGCCGGCCCGGCCGCTGATGTAGAAGGCCCAACCGGAGATGCCGAGCAGTCGAGCCCGGCGCAACGTGGTCGGGTCCCGGCTGAAGGCGTCGCCCAGGTTGAGCACGACAGGCTTACTGGCGGCAGCGACCTGCTCCGGAGTCACCGCGTTGCCCCGCTCGGGCAGCCCGAGCCGCCGACCACGACCCGACCCGGGGCCACCCGCCAGTCACGACCCGCACACTCGTCGTCGTCCATCGATGCTCAGTCTGCCGCGCCACCGCCAGCGTCCGCATTCCCCTCTTCGGCCGCCAGTGCCTCCACCGCCGCCTCGACCTCGCCGGCGCGTCGCCGGGCCACTGTGACCGCCCGCTCGGCGGCACGCCGGGCGAGCTTGGCCCGGCTGAGATCCTGCTCGGCGACCGCGCGCCGCCGCTCCAGCTCGGCCAGCTCGGCCTCGAGACCATCGAGTACCGCCGCACCGTCGCGTTCCTGCCCGGTCGCCTCGGTCAACTCGGACTCGGCCCGTTCCTGATCAGCCTTGGCCTTCACCAACTCCCGGTCCAGGGCACGGCGCTGCCGGGCCCGCTCGGCACGGGCCGCCCGCTGAGCGGCCTGCTCGGCGCGCTCGGCCGCCCGATCCGTGCGGGGCGCCGCCTCCGGACGCCCCCGCTGGGGGCCGGGCTGGCGGGCCGGACGTTCCGCCTCGCGATCCTCGTCCTCCCCGGTCACCAGCCGTAGCTGTGGGCGGGGCACCTCACCGAAACCGGCGTAGCTGGCCGCCCGCAGCAGACGACCCGCCCGCACCTGCTCGGCGACCTCGACGTCGGAGAACGCCGCGTTGAGCGTCGCCTCCACCTCGGCCAGTGGCAGCCGGCTCGCCGGTGGCGCGTCCTGCTCGGCCGCGGCGAGCTTGCGGACCTCGGCGACCAGTGCGCCGACCACCGCCCGCCGCTGCGCCGACAACTCCCGCAGTCGAGGCCCGCGCAGCTCCCGCTGGGCGACTCGCAGGGCGTCGGCGAGCTGCACCAGATCAGCCACCAGTTCCGGACGACGGATCGCGAGCAGGTTCACCAGCCAGGCGGCGACCGTCGGACGACGCAGCCGGGCCAGTTGCCGGGCGGTGGTCGGGTCGCCGGCCCGGCGGGCCTCGGCCACGGCGGCGTCCCGGGCGGCCACGAACCGGTCCGGTGGGGTGCGGTAGAGCTGCTGCACCAGCTCCGCGGAGAGGCCGGGCATCGGGTCAGACGTCCACCCGGCTACCGGGCTCCAGACGCTGGTATTCGGTGCCGGACATCGCCGTGTACTGCCGGTCGAGCACGCCCAGGCCGTTGTCGTTGAGCAACGCGTCGTGCGCGGCGTACGCGCGTCGCGGCGCTACCGCGCGGATGAAGTCGAGCACCTCGGAGAACTTCGACCAGGGCGCGTGGATCGGCGCGAAGAGCGTGTCGACCGGTGTCTCGTCGGGCACCACCAGGGAGTCACCCGGGTGGTAGACCACGTCGTTGATCAGATAGCCGAGGTTGTCGATGACCGGGATGTCGGGGTGGATCACGGCGTGCCGCCCCCCGTAGGCGCGCACTGCCACCCCGGCGGCGGTGAACGACTCACCGGCGCTGACCGGGCGCAGCACGTCCGCCGCGTCGCCCAGGGTCGCGGCCAACGCGGCGGGCCCGTGGATCGGAAACGGCTGGCGGTCGAGCTGGAGGCGGACCGCTGCCAGGTCGAGGTGATCCGGGTGTTCGTGGGTGATCAGCACCGCGTCCGCACCGTCGAGCGCCGAGGCGGCGTCGCTGAACACCCCCGGGTCGACGACGAGCACTCCCCCGTCGTGCTCCACCCGAAGGCAGGAGTGGGCGTACTTGGTGAGCCGCATCGTGACTCCTCGATTATCGAATCGTGACGTCCTCAGCGCAGTCTGCCGGAACCAGCCGACGTGCGCGTCGCGTCCGAGCTATCGCCACACCGGTTGACGACGATGGGAGCGGGGATGGACGGACAGGTGGGACGACACCGCAGTGCGCTGCTGGCGGCGACGACACTGGCGGCTGCGCTGGTGTTGACGGGATGCGGTGCCGGCGACAGCGGCTCGAAGGACACCGCGGGTTCGGCGGCCGAGGCGCCGGCAGCCAACGGGGGCGAGGCGGGCCGGGACGCCGCCGCCGGCGCACCGGAGGGGGCCGGCGCCGGAGCGCCGGATCTGCGGATCGACCAGCGGGCGATCATCTACACCGGAACGATGCGGGTGCAGGTGAACGATGTGGACTCGGCCGCCCGCGAGGCGACCACCGTGGTCACCCGGGCCGGCGGCTTCGTCGGTGGCGACGAGCGGCGTAGTGCCGACGACGACGACGCGGTGGCCGAACTGGAGCTACGCGTACCGGCGGCGCAGTTTACCGCCGTGGTCGAGGAGATCGCGAAGCTCGGTCGCCAGCAGAGCCGGGAGATCAACACTCAGGACGTCACCGAGGAGACGGTCGACCTGGACGCCCGGATCACCAGTCAGCGCGCGCGGGTGGAGAGCGCCCGCCGGTTGCTGGCCCGGGCTTCCTCGATCACCGACCTGGTGTCGTTGGAGAACGAGTTGGGCCGCCGGGAGGCCGACCTGGCGTCGCTGGAGGCCAAGAAGCGACGCCTGGCCGACCTGACCGCACTCTCCACGATCACCGTCTCGCTGGCCGGGCCGGCCGCGAAGGCCACCGACGAGAAGGCCGAGACGGGCTTCCTGGTCGGGCTCAGGGGCGGCTGGAAGGCGTTCGTCATCTCGATGACCGTCCTGCTCACGGTGCTGGGCGCGTTGCTGCCCTGGCTGGTGGCGTTCGGCGTACCAGTCGTGGTGCTGCTCGTGTTGCTGCGCCGACGGCGCAAGGCCCCGGCGCTGGTCGCGCCGGTCAGCGCGCCGCAGCCAGTGCCCTCAGCGCGGTCTGCACCATGACGCGGACGCCGACCGGGATGGCCCGCTCGTCCACGTCGAAGCTCGCCCGGTGCAGGTCGACGTTGGGGCCGGTGCGACCCACGCCGAGCCGGGCGAGGGCGCCGGGGACGTACTCCAGGTACCAGGAGAAGTCCTCGCCGCCCATGCTCTGCGGTGTCTCGGCGACCCCGTCCGGGCCGAGTGCGGCGGAGGTGGCGGCGGTCAGCACCTGGATGGCGCGGGCGTCGTTGCTCACCGGCGGCCGGCCGCGCAGGTATTCCAGGTCGACAGTCGCGCCGGTCGGTGCGATCACGTCCCGCACCACCTGAGCGACGATCTTCGGTGCCAGCTCCCAGGTGTCGCGGTCCATCACCCGGAGGGTGCCGGAGGCGCTCGCCTCGGACGGGATGACGTTGTAGCGGGTGCCGGCCGAGGCGTGGCCGAAGACCAGCAGCAGGCCGCTGTTGGCCGGCACCCGGCGGCTGACCAGGGCGGGCACCTCGGTGATCAGCCGACCGAGCGCGTCGACCATGTCGACGGTCAGGTGGGGGCGGGCGGTGTGCCCACCCGGGCCGGAGAGTCGGACGGTCACGTTGTCGGCGGCCGCGGTGATCGGGCCGACGCGCAGGCCGACCTGACCCACCGGCAGGTTCGGGTCACAGTGCAGCGCGAAGATCTGCACCACGTCGTCCAGGCCACCGGCCTCGATCACCTCCAGCGAACCGCAGGGCAGGATCTCCTCGGCCGGCTGGAAGATGAGCCGGACCCGGCCGTCGAGCCCACCGAGGTCGGCGAGCTGGGCGAGCAGCATGCCGACGCCGAGCAGGATCGAGGTGTGCACGTCGTGCCCGCAGGCGTGGCAGACGCCCTCGACGGTCGACCGGTACGGGACGTCCTTGGGATCGGCCAGGGGCAGGGCGTCGATGTCGGCGCGCAGGGCCACGACCGGGCCGTCCGGCACGCCGTTGACGTCGCAGATCACGCCGTTGCCCTTGGGCAGCAGGCGCGGGTTCAGTCCGAGCAGCGACAGCTCCCGGACGATGAGCGCGGCGGTCTCGAACTCGTTGCCGGAGAGTTCAGGGTGCGAGTGGAGGTGACGGCGCGTGGCGATCAGCCCCGGTACCCGGAGCGCGAGAAGGTGGTCAAGCTCGCGGGGCAGGGGCTGGGATCCCGGTGGCGTCTCCGGCCAGGACGACGCCAGCTGGCCACTCGTGGGCAGCGTCAACGCACTCGTCACGTCGATATCTCGATCACTAGAAATGGATGGATCATCGGGGACAGCAGACAGCCTAGACCTCCGACGGTGACGCTGCGCAACCTCGTTACGGTAATGATCGGACCGCGAAGAGTCACGTATGCCCTGCTGGGGGCGCTCGTCAAGGCGTGGGACAGCAGGTAGATCACGGTCGAACGCCGTCATCAGCCCCTCACCTCCTACAACGCGTAACCGATTGCGGCGGTCCCGAATCCCGGCACCAGTCGGAGCGCCGTTGCCAAATTGTCGCATTAGTCGGGGTGGTGAACTGACACTCCGACAATTAGCCGACCACACTCCGCAACGAGCCGGGAAGGACGCTCACACGCAGCCGATCACCGTGGGCGCACACGGTGTGCGTCCCGGCTCAACCGACCGGGTACCCGCTGAGCCCTCCGGGCACACCGCGCCCGAAGGCCGGCCCCGACCGCGTTCAGAAGCGGTCCGTGGGCCGGTACAGCCCCCACACCTCACGCAGCGTCCCGCAGACCTCGCCGACCGTCGCCCGGGCCCGCAGGGCCTCCTTCATCGGGTACAACACGTTGTCAGAGCCCTCGGCGGCGGCGCGAAGATCGGCGAGCGCCCGCGACACCGCGTCCGCGTCCCGCTCGGCGCGCAGCCGGGCCAGCCGGTCGGCCTGTGCCGCCTCGATCGTCGGATCGACCCGCAGCGGCTCGTACGGCTCCTCCTCGTCCACGGTGAACCGGTTGAGCCCCACCACCACCCGCTCCCCCGAGTCGATCTCCTGGGCGATCCGGTACGCGGACTGCTCGATTTCCCGCTTCTGGAACCCGGCCTCGATCGCGTCCACCGCCGAGCCGTGGTCGGCCACCCGCTCCATCAACTCGACGGCGGCGGCCTCGATCTCGGCCGTCATCGCCTCCACCACGTACGAGCCGGCGAACGGGTCGACGGTGCCGGTCAGGTCCGTCTCGTAGGCCAGCACCTGCTGGGTACGCAACGCGAGCCGGGCCGCCTTCTCGGTGGGCAGCGCGATCGCCTCGTCGAAGCTGTTGGTGTGCAGCGACTGGGTGCCGCCGAGCACGGCGGCCAACCCCTGCACCGCCACCCGAACCAGGTTCACCTCCGGCTGCTGCGCGGTGAGCTGCACGCCAGCGGTCTGGGTGTGGAACCGCAGCATCATCGACTTCGGATCCTTGGCGCCGAAGTCGTCGCGCATCAGCCGGGCCCAGATCCGCCGGGCGGCGCGGAACTTCGCCACCTCCTCCAGCAGCGTGGTGCGGGCCACGAAGAAGAACGACAGCCGGGGCGCGAAGTCGTCCACGGCGAGCCCGGCGGCGAGCGCCGCCCGCACGTACTCCACGCCGTTGGCCAGGGTGAACGCGATCTCCTGCGCGGGCGTCGCGCCGGCCTCCGCCATGTGGTAGCCGGAGATGGAGATGGTGTTCCACTTCGGCACCTCCTGGCGGCAGTACGCGAACGTGTCGGCCACCAGGCGCAGCGACGGCTTCGGCGGGAAGATGTACGTCCCCCGGGCGATGTACTCCTTGAGGATGTCGTTCTGGATGGTGCCGTTGAGCGCAGTGCCCGGCACCCCGTTCTCCTCGGCGACGAGCTGGTAGAGCAGCAGCAGCACCGAACCGGGCGCGTTGATCGTCATCGAGGTGGACACCTTGTCCAGGGGGATGTCGGCGAAGAGCAGCCGCATGTCCTCGATGGAGTCGATCGCGACGCCCACCTTGCCGACCTCGCCGTGCGCGATCGGCTCGTCGGAGTCGTAGCCCATCTGGGTCGGCAGGTCGAACGCGACCGAGAGGCCCATCGTGCCGGCCCGCAACAGTTGGTGGTACCGCCCGTTGGACTCCGTGGCGGTGCCGAAGCCGGCGTACTGGCGCATCGTCCACGGGCGGGAGGTGTACATGGTGGGGTAGACACCCCTGGTGTACGGGAACTCGCCCGGGCCGCCGAGCCGGGAGTCCAGGTCTTCCGGAAGGTCGGCCTCCGTGTAGACGCCGTTGATCGGGAAACCGGACTCACTTGACCGCCGTTGGTTCATCCCCGGATGGTAGGACGCCTGGCCACGTCGTCGCGTGAGGGATACCGCACAGTGCGTCCCGAGCTGTCGACCGGTGGTGAACGACAGGGCACGTTCTGTCGACTTCGACAAACGTCCGTCGCGTCGGCTTTCGCATCGGGCGTCGGAACCAGCAAGATAGGGGGGTTGTGTCCCAGCCCCCCTCGATTTCCCCCGGTGGCTTTTCTGTGACTCAGATCCCGACGTGGAGCGGCGGACCAGTCAGTCCCGCCAACGGACGAGCGGCGCCCGGCACCACAATTGGTGGCCGGTACTCGCTGCGGTCCTCGGTGGGCAACGGCGGCATGGGCACGGTGTGGCGCGCCACAGACACGCTGCTACGCCGTGACGTGGCGGTGAAGGAGGTCGTCCTGCCGCCGGGGCTGGCCCCCAGCGACCGTGACGCGATGTACGAACGCACCCTGCGCGAGGCCCGCGCCGCGGCCGCCATCCAGCACCCCGCCGTCGTGCAGGTGTACGACGTGGTCACCGAGGCCGGCCGACCGTGGATCGTGATGGAGCTGCTGGACGCCCGCAGCCTCGCCGACATGGTGATCGAGGACGGGCCGGTCGCGCCCCGCGCCGTCGCCAAGATCGGCATCGCGTTGCTCGGCGCGCTGGAGGTCGCCCACGCGATAGGTGTGCTGCACCGCGACGTCAAACCCGCGAACGTGCTGATCTGCACCGACGGGCGGTGTGTGCTCACCGACTTCGGGGTCGCCCGGATGCCCACCGACGTGCAGCTGACCACGCCCGGCATGGTGCTCGGCTCGCCGCACTTCATCTCCCCCGAGCGGGCCATGGGCCAGGAGTTCGGCCCGCCCAGCGACCTCTTCTCGCTGGGTGTGACGCTCTACACCGCGGTCGAGGGGCGCCCCCCGTTCGACAAGGGCGACCCGATCGAGACCATGCACGCCGTGGTGGAGGACCCGCCCGCCCCGCCGCAGCGCAGCGGCCCGCTGACCCGCGTGCTGATGGGTCTGCTGGAGAAGGACCCGGCGCGTCGACTCGACGTGCACACCTCCCGGGCCATGTTGCGCGAGCTGCTCGCCGGCCCGCTGGGCAGCACGGCGACGTCCGTGCACTCGGTCACCGACCCGTACGCCGTGGTGCCGGTGCAGCTGCGACCCGTTCCCGTCCTCCCGCCGCCCCAGCCGGAGCCGAAGCCGGACAGCCAGATCGGTGGCCCGGCGATGCTGGCCCCTGGTGAGTCCCTGACCGACCGTCTGGCCTCGCTGCGTCAGGGCCAGCGCCCCCAGGCAGCGGGCCCGGCCGGCACCACCGGCGGGCTCGACGAGACGAGCGCCGACGCGTTGGCCGGCCCACTGCACACGCCGACCGGAGCGATGCCGGCACCGGGCCGGCCGGCGACCGGGCGCACGTACGGCGGCAGCGCGGACGCCACCCAGCGGGTGGACGCCGGCGGGCGCCCCGACGCGACCCAGCCGGTCAGCTACGGCAGCCCGGCCGACGCCACCCAGCAGGTCGGGTACGGCAGCGCACCGGAGGCCACCCAGCGCATCGGTGGCACCTACGGCGGCGGCAACCAGTGGTCGGTGCCGGGCACCGGCCAGCCCTGGGCCACCACACCCGCAGCGTCGGGCGGCAGCGCGCTGGACAAGGTCCGGGCCACCGGGGGTCAGCTCGTCACCACTGTGAAGGGCTGGCCGCGCAAGGTGCAGCTCGCCGCGGCCGGCGGGTTGGTGGTGGTGCTGTTGATCACCGCGGTGGCGCTCTCCGGCGGCGACGACGCCGCGCCCAACACGCCGGCGGCGCAGCCCAGCGCGTCCGCCCCGGCGGCACCCACGCTCGAGATGCAGGAGCACTCGGCCCGCGGGATCCAGGTCATGGTGCCGAAGGGTTGGAAGAAGAGCACCGGCGGCTCGTACACCGACTACATCGACCCGGCGGACAGCGGCCGCAAGGTCCGGATCATCACCGAGAAGTGGACAAGCAGCTCCACCAGGTGGGCCGAGACGGCCGAGAACGGCCTCAAGACGCGCAGCACCTCCTGCGTCAAGCCGTACAACCAGATCTCCTCCGGTGACACCGAGCTGGCCAGCAAGCCGGCCGCCGAGTTCGAGTACACCTGCGGCGCGGGTGACGCGATGCGGCACGGCGTCTGGCGGGGCGTGGCGCAGGACGGCAAGGCGTACTCGTTCTACCTCACCGCCACGGACGCCAAGTTCGGGGAGAGCAAGCCGATCTTCGACGAGATGGCGAGGACGTTCCAGCTCACCGGGGACGGCTGACCCGGAGGGAACCCACAGGGGTGATCCGCCGCCGTGCTATCAAGGGGCATGGCGGCGGACAGCACTGACATCGACGACATTCGCGAGCAAGCCCGGCGCTGGCTGGCCGACGACCCAGACCCGGCCAGCCGGGACGAGCTGACGGCGGTGCTCGACGGGCTGCCCGCGAGCGCCCCGGAGTTGGCCGACCGGTTCGCCGGCCCGCTGACCTTCGGCACGGCGGGCCTGCGCGGCCCGCTGCGCGCCGGCCCGAACGGCATGAACCTCGCCGTGGTCACCCAGGCCGCTGCCGGCCTGGTCACCTGGCTCGCGACTCACTCTGGCACCGGCCCGCTGGTGATCGGGTACGACGCCCGGCACGGCTCCCGGGAGTTCGCCGAGCGCACCGCCCGGGTGGCCACCGGTGCTGGCCGCCCGGCGCTGCTGCTGCCCCGTCCGCTGCCCACCCCGGTGCTGGCGTACGCCGTGCGGCACCTCGGCGGTGTCGCCGGAGTGATGGTCACGGCCAGCCACAACCCGCCACAGGACAACGGCTACAAGGTCTACCTGGGCGCGGAACTGGGCGGCGAACTGGGAGCCGGCGCGCAGATCGTGCCACCGGCCGACGCGGGCATCGAGGCGGCCATCCGATCGGTCGGGCCGCTGACCGAGGTGCCGCTGGGCGGGCCCGGTCAGGTGCTCGGCGACGACCTGGTCGCCTCGTACGTCGCACGGGCCACCGCGGTGATCGACCCGGACGGGCCACGCGACCTGACGGTGGCGTACACGCCGCTGCACGGGGTGGGCGCGGCGGTGCTCACCGCCGCCTTCGCCAGCGCCGGCTTCCCCACCCCCGGGGTGGTGCCCGACCAGGCCGAACCGGACCCGGAGTTCCCCACAGTGTCGTTCCCCAACCCGGAGGAGCCCGGTGCGGTGGACCGGCTGATCGCCCTTGCCGACTCCACCGGGGCGGACCTCGCCATCGCCAACGACCCGGACGCCGACCGTTGCGCGGTGGTCGTGCGGGACGACCGCGACGGCTGGCGGATGCTGCGCGGCGACGAGGTCGGCGTCCTGCTCGCCGACCATCTCATGCGCCGGGGGGTGACCGGGCTCTACGCCACCACAATCGTGTCGTCGTCACTGCTGCGGGCGATGTGCGCGGCCCGAGGGCTGCCCTACGACGAGACGCTCACCGGCTTCAAGTGGATCGTGCGGGCCGGTGGCGGGAGCGCGCCGCTGGTCTTCGGCTACGAGGAGGCGCTCGGCTACTGCGTCGCCCCGGACCACGTCCGGGACAAGGACGGCATCACCGCTGCGCTGACCGTGGCCGAGCTGGCGGCCGGCCTGAAGACGCAGGGTCGCACGTTGACCGACCGGCTGGACGAACTGGCCGCCGAGTTCGGCGTACACCACACCGACCAACTCTCCGCCCGGGTGGACGACCTGCGGATCATCGCCGACGCGATGGCCCGGATTCGGGCGGACACTCCGGCCACCCTGCTCGGGCAACCGGTGGACAGCGTCCGGGACCTGCTGCCCGAGTCGGACGTGGTGATCCTGCGGACCGGGGCGGCCCGGGTGGTGATCCGCCCGTCCGGGACCGAGCCGAAGCTCAAGGCGTACCTCGAGGTGGTGGAACCGGTCGTGGACGGTGACGTTCCGGCGGCCCGCAGCCGGGCGGCACAGGCGGTCGTCGGGCTGCGGGCCGAGGTCGGCGCCGCTCTCGGCATCTGACCGCCGAAGGACCCGTCCAGCCGGCACGTCGCCTTTGCTCTGCACCCGCGGATGCGCCATGGGGCGACCGCAGCGCTGCGGCGCTCTCGGCATCCGACCGCCGAAGGACCCGTCCACCCGGCACGTCGCCTTTGCTCTGCACCCGCGGATGCGCCATGGGCCGGCCGCAAACGCTGCGGCCGCCTAACGGCGCTGACCAGGCGTCGCCGACCACGCGGCGGCCGCTGCGGCCACCACGGCGCGGCCACCGTGCCGCAGCCACCACCCGCCGGCAGTGGCGCAGATACGGGTGCAGAGCAAAGGGCGGCAGGGACGTGATGCCTCCGACGCACAGACGCGCAGGCCGACGGTCAGACGCGCTTGCCGAGCGCCTGGTCGACGGCCGTGGCCAGGGCTGCGACGACCAGGCCGACCGACGGGCGGACCACCGAATCGTCGGTGCTTACCTCGCCGGAGAACCCCGCGCCGGTGGCGATCTCCGTCAACCGACGGCGTGCGTCTGCCGCGGCCTCCCCGCTGACCCCGAGCGCGGACTCCATCCGGAGCACCACGACGAGGGTGGCAAGGGCGGCGGTCCGCTCGTCCGGGGCTGCCGCGCCGGTCAGCGCCTCGGCCAACCGCTGCCGGGTCTCCGCCTCGACGGAGGTGTCGACCACCGGGTAGCGATGCACGTGGATGAAACCCAACTCGGTCTCGTCGACGTCCCTGACCACACCCTGCCGGCACAGGTCCGCGAGGATCCGGTCGCGCAGGCCGTGCCGCAGGCGCTGCACCCAGGACGCCGGGGTGTGCGGGGTGTCGGCGGCGATACGGCTGAGAACGTCGTCGCTGAACGGCTCGCCCGTCGGCGTCGGGTCGTTCACCGTCAGGGACCCGTCGGCGTACGCGATCCGGCCGGCCAGGGCCAGCTCGACCAGCACCGCGGCGGCCATGCCCAGATCCAGGCTGATCCGCGGCATGGTCGCCTTGCCGGTCGTGTCGTCGTAGGCGAGGAGCAGTAACTCCTCGGCGAGCGCAACACCAGTCATGGCCGGAGACGGTAGCGGGTCCGCGCATCCCGCGCACGGACCCGCCGGACCCGGCACCGACCGGGTACCACCTCAGAAGCGGGGCATGCCACCAAACTGGCGGTCACCGGCGTCGCCGAGCCCGGGAACGATGAACATGCGGTCGTTGAGCCCCTCGTCGATCGAGGCCGTGACCAGGCGCAACGGCAGACCAGAGCGCTCCAGCCGCTCGATGCCGACCGGGGCGGCGAGCACACAGAGCACTGTGATGTCGGTGCACCCACGGTCGGCCAGCAGCTGGCAGCAGTGCTCCAGCGAACCGCCGGTCGCCAACATCGGGTCGAGCACCAGCACCGGCAGCCCCGCCAGGTCGCGCGGCAGCGACTCCATGTACGCGCGGGGCTCGTAGGTCGCCTCGTCGCGGGCCAGGCCCACGAAACCCATCGAGGACTCGGGCAGCAGGCCCAGTGCGGCGTCCGCCATGCCCAGCCCGGCGCGCAGCACCGGAACCAGCAGCGGCGGGTTGGCCAGCCGGGTGCCCTCGGTGCCGGTGACCGGCGTCTGCACCGGGTACCGCTCGACGGGGAAAGAGCGCGCCGCCTCGTACACCAGCATGGTGGTCAGTTCGTGCAGTGCCGCCCGGAACGTCGAGGAATCGGTGCGCGCGTCCCGCATGGCAGTCAACCGGGACTGGGCCAGCGGGTGGTCAATGACGTGTACGTCCACGATCGCTCAACCTACCGGTCCGTAGCGCGCGACGGTGCGGGTGCGGGCGGACCAGGGACGTCGCTCACGTCGACGCGTCCATGCCCGCTCGTGAGCAAGATCACTCGGCGGTCCGGTGCGTAGACTTCTCGCCATGACGGCGACAACGACGTCGGCCCGGTCGGAGCTCTCCGAGCTGGGACGATCCGAGA
The DNA here is from genome assembly GCF_040630995.1 of Micromonospora sp. NPDC005710. Lineage (NCBI taxonomy): Bacteria > Bacillati > Actinomycetota > Actinomycetes > Micromonosporales > Micromonosporaceae > Micromonospora > Micromonospora sp. NPDC005710. Next base: position 179,758 of record NZ_JBEXYP010000013.1, read on the forward strand.
CCGCTCTGCGGACCTTCCTGCACGGCCTGCCCGGCGTGGACCAGGTCGGCGCGGAGCAGCGGGCGGCACAGCTCGGCACCCGCTCCATCAAGACAACCGCCAAGGCGGCGGCTATCGACCTGGCGATCCGGATGGTCGACCTGACCACCCTGGAAGGGGCGGACACCCCCGGCAAGGTGCGCGCGCTCGCCGCGAAGGCCCTCCGCCCGGACCCGGCCGACCCGTCCTGCCCGCACGTCGGCGCGGTCTGCGTCTACCCGGCGATGGTCCCGTACGTGGCCGAAGTGCTGCGCGGAAGCGCCGTTCACCTGGCCAGCGTGGCGACCGCGTTCCCGTCGGGTCAGGCGCCGCTGGAGATCAAGCTGTCCGACACCCGGGCCGCCGTCGCGGCCGGCGCCGACGAGATCGACATGGTGATCAACCGGGGAGCGTTCCTGGCCGGGCGGTACAAGGAGGTCTACGACGAGATCGTGGCCGCCAAGGAAGCCTCCGGGGACGCCCACCTCAAGGTGATCCTGGAGACCGGCGAGCTGGCCACCTACGACAACGTCCGCCGGGCCTCCTGGCTGGCCATGCTGGCCGGCGGCGACTTCATCAAGACCTCCACCGGCAAGGTCCCGGTCGCGGCGACGATGCCGGTGACCCTGGTGATGCTCGAGGCGGTCCGCGACTTCCGCGAGGCGACCGGACGGCAGGTGGGCGTGAAGCCCGCCGGTGGCATCAAGACCACCAAGGACGCGATCAAGTACCTGGTGATGGTCAACGAAACCGTCGGCCCGGACTGGCTGGACCCGGACTGGTTCCGCTTCGGCGCGTCCAGCCTGCTCAACGACCTGCTGATGCAGCGCACCAAGCTGACGACCGGCACCTACTCCGGTCCCGACTACTTCACCCTGGACTGATAGCCGATGTTCGAATACGCCCCCGCCCCCGAGTCCCGCTCGGTGGTGGACCTCAAACCCTCGTACGGGCTGTTCATCGACGGCACGTTCGTCGACCCCGCCGACGGAGGCAACTTCAAGTCGATCAACCCGGCGTCCGAGGAGGTGCTCGCCGAGGTCGCCGAGGCCGGCGCCCAGGACGTGGACCGCGCGGTGCGCGCCGCCCGCAAGGCGTACGACAAGGTCTGGGGTCCGATGCCGGGCCGGGACCGGGCGAAGTACCTGTACCGGATCGCCCGGCTCATCCAGGAACGCTCGCGTGAGCTGGCAGTGCTGGAGTCGCTGGACAACGGCAAGCCGATCCGCGAGTCCCGTGACGTCGACCTGCCGCTGGTCGCCGCGCACTTCTTCTACTACGCCGGTTGGGCCGACAAGCTCGGTCATGCCGGTTTCGGCCCGAACCCGCAGCCGATCGGCGTGGCCGCGCAGGTCATCCCGTGGAACTTCCCGCTGCTCATGCTCGCCTGGAAGATCGCCCCGGCCCTCGCCGCGGGCAACACCGTGGTGTTGAAGCCGGCCGAGACCACCCCGCTGACCGCGCTGCTCTTCGCCGAGATCTGCCAGCAGGCCGACCTGCCGGCCGGTGTGGTCAACATCCTCACCGGCGCCGGCGACACCGGTAGGGCGCTCGTCGAGCACAAGGGCGTGGACAAGGTGGCCTTCACCGGGTCCACCGACGTGGGCCGGGCCATCGCCCGCTCGGTCGCCGGCACCCGCAAGAAGCTCACCCTGGAACTGGGCGGCAAGGCAGCCAACATCGTCTTCGACGACGCCCCCATCGACCAGGCCGTCGAGGGCATCGTCAACGGCATCTTCTTCAACCAGGGGCACGTCTGCTGCGCCGGCTCCCGGCTGTTGGTCCAGGAGAACGTTGCCGACCGGGTGCTCGAGTCGCTGAAGCGACGGATGGCTCAGCTCCGCGTCGGCGACCCGCTGGACAAGAACACCGACGTCGGCGCGATCAACTCGGCCGCCCAGTTGGAGCGGATCCGCGAACTGTCCGACGCCGGCTCGGCCGAGGGCGCCGAGCGCTGGTCACCGCCGTGTGACCTGCCCGACCGGGGCTTCTGGTTCGCGCCGACCATCTTCACCGGTGTCACCCAGGCACACCGCATCGCCCGCGAGGAGATCTTCGGCCCGGTGCTGTCGGTGCTCACCTTCCGCACCCCGGCCGAGGCCGTGGAGAAGGCCAACAACACGCCGTACGGGCTGTCGGCCGGGATCTGGACCGACAAGGGCTCCCGGATCCTGTGGATGGCCGACCGGCTGCGCGCCGGCGTCGTCTGGGCCAACACCTTCAACAAGTTCGACCCCACGTCGCCGTTCGGTGGGTACAAGGAGTCGGGCTACGGTCGCGAGGGCGGCCGGCACGGGCTGGAGGGCTACCTCAATGTCTGAGCGAGTCGCGGTACGCAAGACGTACAAGCTCTTCATCGGCGGGAAGTTCCCGCGCAGCGAGTCGGGACGGTCGTATCTCGTGCAGTCCTCGAATGTGTCACTGGCCTCCCGCAAGGACGCCCGGGACGCGGTGGTCGCCGCCCGCGCCGCCGTCAAGGGCTGGGCCGGCGCGACCGCGTACAACAGGGGTCAGATCCTCTACCGGGCCGCCGAGATGCTGGAGGGCCGCCGCGAGCAGTTCGTCGCCCTGGGCATCCCCGGCGACGAGGTGGACGCCGCCGTCGACCGCTGGGTCTGGTACGCCGGTTGGGCCGACAAGCTCGCCCAGGTGTACGGCGGCGCCAACCCGGTCGCCGGCCCGTACTTCAACATCTCCGCTCCCGAGCCGACCGGCGTCGTCGCGGTGGTCGCACCGGAACGCCCGGCGCTGCTCGGCCTGGTGAGCGTGATCGCCCCGGCGATCGTCACCGGCAACACAGTGGTGGTGGCGGCCTCCCCGAGTGAGCCGCTGGCGGCGGTGACGCTGGCCGAGGTGCTGGCCACCTCCGACCTGCCCGGCGGTGTGGTCAACATCCTCACCGGCGCGATCACCGAGACCGCGCCGACGCTCGCCGCGCACATGGACGTCAACGCGATCGACCTGACCGGGGTGACCGACGGCGCGCTCGCCGTCGACCTGGAGGTCAAGGCGGCGGAGAACCTCAAGCGGGTGCTCCGCCCGGCCCCGGCCGACCACGACTGGGCCGCCGATCCCGGGGTCGCGCCGATGACCGCGCTGTTGGAGACGAAGACGGTGTGGCACCCCAAGGGGGTGTGATTCCGCATCCGGCTCCTGGGTTTTCCGGGGGAGCCCGCCCGCGCACTCCGGGCGGTCAGGCTTGATCCCTGCGTGGGCGGGCTTCCCCCGGAAAACCTGACCTGGGCCGGGTACGTGGGGTGGGTCAGCTCGGGGGTTCTGCCTCGGGTCGGGTTGCCGGTCGGCGGGGGCGTCGGCTGACCTCGCCGCGCCGGTTCCGCCCGGCCCGGCACCGGTCCGCCCCGCACGGGTATGCCCGGGTCCGCTGGCGTGCTGATCCGGGTTCGCTGTCGGCGGCCGGTCAGGATCCACTGCAACTTCAGGGATGTTGCTGCCTCCTGCACCTCGGAGGCAGCAACATCCCTGTTCTTGTCCTGCGCTCGTCCTGTCCCGCCGATCTCACCCCTGGTGATCATGGGGTTGGCGGGGGCTTCGATCTCTCCGCCCGGTCAATCCCATGATCGCTGGTGGCGAGGGTGGGTGGGGACGGGCGGGTGGGGACGGGCGGGTGGGGGGGTCTACTACCGGGGGTAGGATTGCGGTGTGACTCGGTTGGGCGATCTTGAGCGTGCGGTGATGGACGTGCTGTGGGACGTGGTTCCCGGCACGTCGGACGGGGTGACCGTGCGCGAGGTGGCCGACGCGCTCGATGGCCGCGAACTGGCCTACACCACTGTGATGACCGTCCTGGACCGTCTCGCCGGCAAGGGCATGGTGCAGCGGGAGCGGGAGGGTCGGGCCTGGCGGTACCGGCCGGCCGCCAGCCGCGAGGCGCACATCGCCCAGCTCATGCTCGACGCCCTGGACCTGGGCGGCAGCCGGGACGCCGCCCTGGTGCGGTTCGCCCGCTCGGTGACCGGCACCGAGGCTGAGGTGCTGCGGGCGGCCCTGGGCAGCGAGGCCGGCCTGGCCGGGTCGGGTTCCACCGGCGGCGACACGGGCGGGGCGGACGCCCTGACCGATCGGGTGGACGGGCCGGCGGGCCGACGACCCGCCGGCGAGGCCGCGGAGCGGTAGGGCGTACGCCATGGCCTACGCCGTGCACTTCGCCGCCACGATCCTGGCGTGCTATCTGACCGCCCAGGTGTTGGCCCGCTCCACCTGGACGTGGCGCAGCCCTCGGGTGGCGATCGTCTGCTGGCAGGCCGTCGGGCTGGCGCTGGGCCTCTCCGCGATGGGCCTGCCGATGGCGCTCGGACTGAGCGCCTACGACCGGCCGACCGGCGGCGCACTGCTCGCCCTCGCCAACGACCTCGCCCACGGCACCCTGCCGATCGGGGTGGGCGCCTTCCACCTGGCCGGCGTCGGCGTGGGCTTCGGCATCGGGGCGGTGCTCGTCATGACGACAGTGCGCAGCATCCACGGCACCGTACGCGCCCAACGGCGCCACCGGGACCTGCTCTCCCTGGTCGCCCGGAACGACCCGGCCGCACCGGGCGCGCTGGTGCTGGACCATCCGAGCGCCGCCGCGTACTGCCTGCCGGGCGTCAAGCCGCAGGTGGTGGTCAGCGCCGGCACCCTCAGCCTGCTGGACCGGGCCGAACTGGCCGCGGTGCTCAGCCACGAGCGCGCGCACGCCCACGAGCGGCACGACCTGGTGCTGCTGCCGTTCACCGCGCTGTGCCGGACGCTGCCATGGTTCGGCTGGGTGCGCGACGCGCACGAACGAGTCGCCCTGCTGGTCGAGATGCGCGCCGACGACAAGGCCCGCGAGCTGCACGCCGACGCCCCGCTGGCGGGGGCGCTACGCCGGTTCGCGGCCGCCGGGCACCGGATCACCCCGGCTGGCGCGCTCGGCATGGGCGACCGGGATCTCGACGTACGGGTGCAGCGCCTGCTCGTCAGCGACCGACCGCCCCGGGTGCTCGGTGCCACCGCCCTCGCGGTCGCCACCACCTTGGTCGCCCTCCCGGTCACCCTCTTCCTGAGCTGACGCCCACCGCGCGTCCAGGCGCTGGGCACAAGGCGCTGGGCGCTGGGCACCTGAGCAGTCGGAGCTGGGCACCTGAGCAGCCGGAGCTGGGCACCGCCCACTGGGCACCCGGGCACCGGGCACCGCGCCCCCCACTGCCGGGCCAATCACCAGAGCCAGCACAACACCGATGCCTCGACGATCGGTTGCCGTGCTTCGCCGCGGTGGTGGCCGCCGCCGGGCACACCGACGTCGAATTGGACCTGGCCACCGGCCGGCGGGCCTGCCAGCCCTCCCTCGGCGCCCGGGTTCGTCGCTCCAGATGTCGCCGTCACCGCGAGTCGGGGCACCGCACGCCAGAAACGCCCTCGCCCCGCCCCCGCCGATCTTGCAGTTTCGGTGGCCGAAAAGCGCGCAATGCGCTCGATGTCGGGACAGTAAGTGCAAGATCGCGGCACGACTGGATCGATCATGGAGTTGTGGTGCCTGATTAGTTGCCATACGAGTGCTTTGTCACCCACCACAACTCCATGATCGACGGGTTGGGGTTGGGGTTGGGGTTATGCCGACTCCCCTGACGCGGCGGCGTTGAGGCTTGCGGCCCATCGCCACCCCTTCAAGCACTACGGGACGTAGTAATCTTGTCTACGACGGGGCGTAGTAGGCAGACATGTAGGCAAGCTACGTGTAGGGTGGCTACGACAAGGGAGCCAACTCTAGGGAGGGCTGGTCATGGACACCCTGCTCCTCGCCCGCCTGCAGTTCGCCACCACGACCTCGATCCACTTTCTGTTCGTGGTCGTCACGCTCGGGCTGGTCACCCTGCTGGTCGGCATGCAGACCGCCTGGGTGCTCACCGGCAACCCAAAGTGGGAGCGGCTGACGCGCTACTGGGGTCAGCTCTACGTGATCAACTACGTGCTCGGCATCGCCACCGGCATCGTGATGGAGTTCCAGTTCGGGCTGAACTGGAGTGGCCTGTCGCGCTACGTCGGCAACGTCTTCGGGGCACCGCTGGCCATCGAGACGCTTGTGGCGTTCTTCCTCGAGTCCACGTTCCTCGGGATGTGGATCTTCGGCTGGCACCGGCTCGGCAAGGGTGTCCACCTCGCGTTGCTCTGGGGCGTGGCGATCACCGCGTACGTCTCGGCGTTCTGGATCATGGTGGCCAACTCCTGGCTGCAGAACCCGGTCGGCTACGAGGTGCGCGACGGAATCGCCCACCTCACCGACTTCGGCGCGCTGCTCGGCAATCCCAGTCTCGGCATGGCCTTCGGGCACGTGGTCTCGGCCGCGCTGCTGGTCGGCGGGATGCTGATGGCGGCGGTCAGCGCCTGGCACCTGCTCCGGCGTACCCCTGATTTCGCGCTCTTCCGCACCTCTCTGCGGATCGGCCTGGTCACCGCGGCACTGGCCGTCTCGATGGTGCAGGGTTTCGGTTTCGCCCAGTTCGGCCCGGTCGGCTCGGTGCAGCCGACCAAGTTCGGCGGCGACAACCCGGAGAGCCGGGCGCTGATCGCCGAGTGGACCACCCGGTTCGGCCCCGGCGACTACACGCCGCCGGTGTTGGCCAGCGTCGGGTTGGGCTTCATGATTCTGATCGGTCTCACCCTGGGCTGTGTCTGGCTCCTGCTGCCCCTGCTCTTCCGGGACTGGATCATCCGGCTGCGCTTTCCGCTCTGGCTGATCCTGTTCGCCCTGCCACTGCCGTTCGTCGCGGTGATCCTCGGTTGGATCTCCCGGGAGGTCGGCCGTCAACCCTGGGTGGCGTACGGGCTGCTCCCCACCGAGAAGGCCGTCTCCCCGGTCGGCGCACCGCTGATGCTCACCTCGCTCATCGGGTTCAGCGTGCTGCTGGGCACCCTCGCCGTCACCAACTGGGTGCTGCTCGCCCGGCACGCCAGGCGCGGCGCCGCCGACCCGGCGCTCGGCCGCCCACCGGCACCGCCGACCGAGCCGGCTCACCCCGAACCCGCCCTCATCTGAGGAGTAGACAGTGGACCTCGCCTGGTACGCAGTGCTCGGCCTCTTCTTCGCCGGTTACCTGGTGCTCGCCGGCTACGACTACGGCGTCGGTCTGCTGCTCGCCCGTGGCGTCGGGCCGGCCGAGCGGCGGGAGGCGCTCACCGCCCTCGGCCCGTTCTTCCTCGGCAACGAGGTCTGGTTGGTGGCCACCATGGGCATCCTCTTCGGCGCGTTCCCCCTCCTGGAGGGTGAGCTGCTCGCCGGTTGCTACCCGGCCGTCGTCGGCGCCCTGGTCGGCGTCATCCTGGTCACCGTCGGGGTGCAGTTGCGGAGCCGACCGGACGACGAGCGGGTCCGCGCCCGGTGGGACCGCGTGGTGGTGGTCGGCAGCGCCCTCGCCGCGCTGGGCTGGGGGGTGCTGCTCGCCGCGCTGTTGCAGGGCGTGCCGTTGCAGGCCGACGGGCACGTCGCCGGGGTGACGCACCTGGTCACCCCGTTCGCGGCCGCCGCCGGGCTGGCCATGGTCACCCTTGTCGCGGTGCACGGTGCGACCTTCCTCACCCTGCGCCTGTCGGCCGAGGGCGCCGCAGTGGTCGACCGCACCGCCCGCCGGTTGGTGCCGGTGGCGCTCACCGCGGTCGCCGTGGCCACCGTCGTGGGCCTGCTCTCCGCCCGGGTACGCGACGCTGTCCAGCGGCCGGCGGTGGCCGTACTCCTGCCGGTGTTGCTCGTGGCGGCGCTGCTGGCGGCCCGCGCGGCGCTGGCGCGGCGGCGGCCGGGGTGGGCAGTGGTGGCCACCGGGGCGGCCCTGGCGCTGCCGGTGGTGCTGGTCGGGGCAGCTCTCTGGCCCTACGTGCTGGTGTCCACGACCGACCCGGACGCCTCGCTGCGGGTGGCCGACGCGGCCGCCAGCGCGCCGACCCTGCGGCTGCTGGGCTGGGTGGCGTTGCCGCTTCTTCCGGCCCTACTAGGCTTCCAGGCGATGTGCTGGTGGGTTTTCCGAGGACGGACCGACGGTAGGGCACCGGTGTACTGGTGAGCCGCCGTCCGTTCGACAGGCGTCTGCTGCACCGGGTCCCTGCGGCCCGGGGCGATCTTGCCGTGCTCGGGTTCCTGGGGGTGCTGACCGCCGGGTTGATCGTGGCGCAGGCCACCGCGCTCGCGTCGGTGCTGGCCACCGCCATCGACGGCCGACTGGACCAACCGGCGCTGGCCGGTTTCGTGGTGGCGGTCGGCGCCCGCTCGGCGGTGGTCTGGGCGCAGGGCACCGTCTCGGCGCGGGCTGCCGCCACGGTCAAGGCCACGCTGCGGGCCGACCTGCTCGGCGCGGTGGGCCGGCACGGGCCGGGCTGGGTGGCCGGGCAGCGGGCCGGTGAGATCGCCACGCTGGCCGGGCGTGGGTTGGACGCGCTGGACGCGTACTTCACCGGGTACCTGCCACAGCTCGTGCTCAGTGTGACGGTGCCAGTGGCGGTGTTGGCCCGGGTCGTCTTCGCCGACTGGAGCTCGGCGGTGATCATCGCCTTGACCCTGCCGCTGATCCCGGTCTTCGGCGCGCTGCTCGGGTGGCAGGCGCAGGCCGCCACCGAACGGCAGTGGCGGCGGCTCGCGCTGCTCGGCGGGCACTTCCTGGACATGGTGGCCGGGCTGCCCACGCTGCGCGCGTTCGGGCGGGCCCGGGCGCAGACCGACGTGGTCCGCCGGATGGCCGACGGTCACCGCCTCGCCACGATGAAGACGTTGCGGATCGCGTTTCTCTCCGCGCTGGTGCTGGAGCTGGTCGCCACCCTCTCGGTGGCGCTTGTCGCGGTGCCGGTCGGCATCCGGTTGCTCGGCGGCGGGTTGGCCCTGCAGACCGCGCTGCTGGTGCTGCTGCTGACCCCGGAGGCGTACCTGCCGCTGCGGGCCGCCGGCAGCCGCTTCCACGCCAGCATGGAAGGGCTGGCCGCGCTCGACGAGGCGTTGACCGTGTCCGCCGCACCCGTCGCGCCCCGGGCCGCCGCCGGCGCCACCACGCCGGACGCGCGGGCCGAGATCCGGTTCGAGGGGGTGACAGTGGCGTACGAGCGGACCACCGCGCTGCGCGACGTGACACTGACCATCCGACCCGGGGAACGGATCGCCGTCATCGGGCCCAGCGGCGCCGGCAAGAGCACCCTGCTCGGCCTGCTGCTCGGTTTCGTGGCGCCGACAAGTGGCCGGATCACCGTGGGAGGGGTCGACCTCGCCACCGCCGACCCGGACGCCTGGCGCCGGCAGCTCGCCTGGGTGCCGCAGCGGGCGCACCTCTTCGCCGCCTCGCTGGCCGACAACATCCGCCTCGGCGCTCCGGACACCCCGGCCGACGCCCTCGCCGCCGCGGTGCACGACGCCGCCCTCGACGACGTGGTGGCCGGGCTGCCCGACGGTGTGGAAACCCTGCTCGGTGAGCGCGGTCACGGGCTGTCCAGCGGGCAACGGCAGCGGGTGGCGCTGGCCCGCGCGTTCCTGCGGGCCGCCCCGGTGGTGCTGCTCGACGAACCCACCGCCCGACTCGACACGGCGGCCGAAGCGGTGGTGCTCGACGCCACCCGTCGCCTGGTCGCCGGGCGGACCGCACTGGTGGTCGCGCACCGACCGGCGTTGCTGGCCGACGCCGACCGGGTCCTGCGCATCGAGGACGGTCGGGTCACCGAGTTGACGCCCGCACCGACCGGGAAGGCCACCCGATGACCGCCGAACACGGGCCGGCGACGCCGGACGCCGACCCGGCACCGCCCGGGCGGGCCGCCACCGCGCCGGGCGGGCGGGCAGCCGCCGCCGCCGCCGAACGGGCCGTGCTGCGACTGGCCCGGCCGTACCTGGGCCGCCTCCTCGGTGCCGGGCTGCTGGCCGCCGCCACCGAGTTCGCCGGCCTCGCGCTGATGGCCACGGCCACCTGGCTGCTGATGAGCGCCGCCGGTCAGCCTCCACTGGACCGCCTCACCGTGGCGATCGTCGCGGTCCGGGCGCTGGCCATCAGCCGGGGTGTGTTCCGCTACAGCGAACGGCTCGCCGGGCACGACGCGGTGCTTCGCATGATCACCGACGTCCGGGCCCGGGTCTTCGCCACCCTGGCCGCCCGCCGTGGCACGACGCACCGCTCGGGGGACGTGCTGAGCCGCCTGGTCTCCGACGTGGAGGCCGTCCAGGACCTGTTGCTGCGGGTGCTGGTCCCCGCCTCGGCGGCGGCCCTGGTCGGCGTGCTGGCGGTAGCCGTGGCGGCGCTGATCTCACCGCCGGCCGCCGTCGCGCTCGCCGTCGGGCTGCTCGTTGCCGGGGTGGCACTGCCCGCGCTGGCCACCGCCGTCACCCGCCGCAGCGCGTCCGAGGTGGCCCCCCTGCGGGGTGCGCTGGCCACCGACGCGATCGACCTCACCCAGGGTGCCGCCGACCTGGCGGCGTTCGGGGCGACGAACGGCGCGCTGCACGCCGCCGAGCAGCGTGCGCACCGGCTGGCCCGGCTGGAACGTCGGCTGGCCGCCACCGGGTTCGCCGTGGACGCCGTCGGCGTGCTGACCGCCGGCGTGACCGCCGCGGCGGTGGTGCTCGTCGCACTGGCCACCGACGTGCGGGGAGTGCTGGTGGGCGTCCTCGCCGTCGGCACACTGGCCGCCGTCGAGGTGACCCTGGCACTGGTCACGGCCGCCCGGCAGTGGACGCAACTGCGGCCCGGCCTGACCCGGGTGGCCGACCTGCTCGACCCGGGCCCGCCGACCCCGCCGCCCGTGACCGGTCCGACGGACCTGACCGGCCCGCACGAGCTGCGCCTCGTGGACGTGACGGTGCGGTACCGGGCCGGCGCGGCACCCGCACTGGACGGGGTCAACATCGACCTGCCGGCCGGACGCCGGATCGCTGTCGTCGGCCCGAGCGGCGCCGGCAAGAGCACAGTCGCCGCCGTGCTGACCGGTGCCGTCCGACCCGCGTCCGGCCGGGTCACCCTGAACGACCACGACCTCTCGACGTACGCCGAGGAGACGCTGCCCCGCGCGGTCGGTGGGCTGCTGGCCGAGGCGTACGTCTTTCACGCCACGGTGCGGGAGAACCTGCTGCTCGGGCGGGCCGGAGCGGGCGAGGACGAGCTGACCGCCGCCACCGCGGCCGCCGGCCTGCTGGACTGGGTCCGCGCCCAACCGGCGGGCTGGGACACGCTCGTCGGCGAGGAGGGCGGGCAGCTCTCCGGCGGGCAGCGGCAGCGGCTGGCACTCGCCCGGGCCCTGCTGGCCGCGCCGCAGGTGCTGGTGCTCGACGAGCCCACCGAGGGTCTGGACCCCGGCGCCGCGGACGCGGTGCTCGCGTCCGCCCTCGCGGCCACCCCGGCCGGGCACTCGGTGCTGCTGATCAGTCACCGGCTCAGCGGGCTGGCCGAGCTGGACGAGATCGTGGTCCTGGACGGCGGCCGGGTGATCCAGCGCGGTCGGCACCCGGAGCTGGTCGCCGCACCGGGCTGGTACCGGGACCAGTGGTTGCTCCAGGCCGCTGCCGAACGGGGTTACCTGGCGCTCGCCCCCTGACCGCCCTCGGGGACGGACCAGGGTTCTCCCGGACGTCGACCGGTCGGCGTCCGTGGCAGTGTGGTGCCATGGCGCGTGCTGAGGATGTGGTGGTCGACGAGCACCTGCGGGGCCTGGGCGCTCGGTTGCAGGGGCCGGCACGACTCAAGTCCGAGCTGCTGACCGAGGCCCGGCACGGGCTGCTGGACGCCGCCGAGGCGTACCGCGAGAGCGGGATGCCGCCCACCGAGGCGCAGCGCCGCGCGGTGGCCGAGTTCGGCTCGCCGTCGCAGTTGCTCCCCTCCTGGCAGGCCGAGCTGGCGGTGGCCGCCCTGCGTGGGCTCTCCCTGCGGATGCTGGCAGTCGCCGGCGTGGGGGTGGCCGCCGGCGATCTGACCTGGCGCGGGGCGAGCTGGAGCGACGGCCCTCGCCCGCCCGGCGGGTACGTGCTGCTCTCCAACTCGGTCGACTGGATCTGGATGAGCACGCTGCTGCTCTCGGTGGCCGGTCTGCTGGTGGTCGGGGCGAGCGCGCGGTCACCCCGGCCGGGCCTGGCCCTGGCGCAACGCGCCGTGGGCGCCGGCCTGACCGGCCTGCTGGGCCTCGCCATGCTGACCGGCTGCGCCCTCTTCGCCTGGTCCCTCAACCTCTGGGACGCGGCGCTGCACTGGCCCCCGATGATCATCGGAGCGGTGCTGGTGGGCGGCGGATACTTCTCGCTGACCCGCGCGGCGCGCAGCTGGGTGCTGGCCACCACCCGCTGATCGACAGCTGGGCAGGCCGCTGATCGGCGGCTGGCGCGCGAGGGTCAGGCCGGGGTGGGCGGGCTGCCCGGGTCGAGGAACCGCCCGACGGTCAGTTGGAACTCGCGCCAACCGGCGCGCTCCCCGGCCAGCGCACGCCGGCCGGAGTCGGTGAGCTGGTACGTCCGTCGTTCCCGGCCACTGACAGTGCTCCAGGTGCTCGCCACGTGACCGGCGCGTTCCAGGCGGCGGAGCGCCGGATAAATGGTGCCGGTGGGCAGGTCCAGATGGCCGTCACTGCGGGCACGCAGCGCCTCGATGATCGCGTAGCCGTGCAGCGCGCCCTGTTCGAGAACGGCGAGCAGCAGAGCGTCGAGATGGCCGTGCAGCGCCTGGGCCTTCATACGTAGCTACGCTACTTGTCGAACGGCCGCTTCGCCAGCGCTGACGACCAGCAGGTCGGACCCGCGCGACAACCGGCCACCGGGGTGCGGGCATCGGTCACCCAGGGCCGCCGACTAGGGTGTGTGCCCAGAGTCACTCGTCGGTCAGACCCCGGCGGGTGGGCAACCCGAAGCACACGGAGGTCAGCGTGGCCCGCCAGTCGCCCCAACGGCCCGACGCCGACGAGCCCGAGCTCGACGACACCACCGGCGCGGCCGAGCCAGACGAGACCGAGGAGACCGACCGCCAGTCGGCGTCGATCGACCGTTCACTCTGGGACGAGCTGCGCATCGACCCGGTCGAGATCGCCCTGCCCGCCGGCACCGGCTACACGCTCCGGGCGTACCGGCCGGCCAGCTCGCTGACCCCGACCGACGTGACCGAGCGCGACCAGGACGACCCGTTCCTCGCCCGCCGCCAGGCGATCGAGGAGGAAGAGGACGACGAGACCGTCGTCATCCTCGACGAGGAGCTGGCCGGGGAGTTCGCCGCCGAGGACGAGGACGACGAGTCCGCCCGCCGCCGCCGCGACGGTGCCGCGGACGCCGACGACGAGTCGGACGAAGCCGTCGCGGACGAGGCGGACGAGGCCGACGACGAAGAAGTGCCGGCCTTCCTCAGCAACCGGGGCAAGCTGCTGCTGTTCAAGACCCCCGAGTCGCTCGTCAGTTTCATCCGTTCCGGCGCGCCGAACGATCTGTCCCAACTGGACAGCTGGAATGAATTGTCCGAACGGGTGGAGCCCGCAGATATCGCTCCGCTGGACGAGGACACCTACGAGCTCGACCTGGTCGTGGAGAACCTGCGCGGCGGGCACGACGCGTGGGATTCGACGCTTCTGATCGAGGCGGGCGAGGTAGCGCGTGACCTCTCGTACGCATTGCGGCTGCCTGCGGTACTCGACATGCTCTCCGCCGGCTCCAGCCTCGACGACCTGGACGAGGCGCTGCGGGCCACCGCCAACGGCGGGATCGGGGCGTTCATGGGTCGCCGACGGCTGAAGAAGATCGGTGCGCAGACCGCGAGTTTGGGTTGGCGCACCATTGTCGGCAAGATCTCTGCGGTGGTGGACTGGCGCGACTGACCCGTACCGGGGAGCATCAGTTGCTGGCAGAGGAAGACCTGTCCCGGGAGGAGGACGACGCCGTGGCGCTCGTGCGCGTTTACTGCGGTCTGGCCTCGGCGGATCCGGCTGATCGACCGGCCTCCGCCGGTTCGACGCTGACGTCCGCTGTGGTCGACGACGCAGGCCGTCTGCTGCACGTCTGCGAGATCAGCGATGACGCCGCTGGCTACGCCCAGCTCGTCTCGCTGCTCGTGGAGCGGTCGGGCGGGCCGAGCGGTGCGGCAATCGCCGCCGACAGCGACGACCACACGGTCACCTCGCTGTTGAGCGCGGCGGGTCGACCCCTGGCGATCGCCGACGACGACTCGGTGGACGACTTCGCCGAGCGGTTCGCCGACGACGACTCCCTCGAGGAGATGCAGTCACCTCCGGCCGAGCGACGGGCGGTCGGTCTGGCCCGCGCGTTGCAGGCGGGGGCGCTCTCCGCCGTGACCCTGCCGGCCCCCCGGGACCTCGCCGGCTACAAGCAGGTGCTCTCCGCGCACGCCGCGCTGGCCAGCGGTCGGCACTCCGCCGCCGTGGCACTGCGCGAGGTGCTGCGGGAGCTGTACCCGGCGGCCCTGCGCGCCTACCCGGACCCGGCCGAGCCGGTCTCGCTGGCAGTGCTGGACGCGCTTCCCGAGCCGGGGATGCTCGGCGGCACTGTGGCCCGCGGCCGCGAGGTGTCGGTCGCGGCGGATGCCATCGCCGCGCACCTCGCCGCGGACGGGGTCGCCGACGCCGAGGAGATCAACGAGGCGGTCACTGCTCTCCAGGTCGCCATCTCCGAGACACCCCGACGTGCCGCGGTCAACCGGGCGCTCACCTCTGCGGTGGCCGAGACGGTCCGCCAGGCGGTCGCCGCGGTGCGGGCCTGCGACGCCGGGTGTGAGGCGCTGGTGAGCGCGCTCGGCTCACGGGTCAACACGTCGGTCCCGGCACCCGGCCGCCGGGCGGCTGCCCGCCGTGGCGAGTCCGTCGGCGAGCTGACCGGCCTGGCCGGCACCAGTGCCGGGCTGACCGGCCTGGCCGGCACGAACGCCGGGTTGCGGTCGGTCCGACCCGCTCCGACCGGCGCCGAGCCGGCACCCGCCGTCGGGCGGCGCAGCCGTCCCGAGCCGGTCCCCGGCAACGCGCCGCTGGCGTCGCCCCGCCCGCTCGGGCCGCCGCCGGTCGCCCCCGCGCCGATCACGCCACCGCCCGTCGCACCCGCGCCGATGACCCCGGCGGCGATGGCTGGTCCGCCAGCGTCCACGCTGCCCACCCGCGGCGAGCCACTTCCCAGCCGCATCGACGGGCCGACCAACCGGCCGGTCTCCTCGCCGCCGCCTCCGCCGCCCGGGATCACCCCGATCGCGCCGTCGCAGCGGGGCATGGTGCCTCCGGCCGAGGCCGGCGAGCCGTTCCGTCCGACCCTCACCACCGCCGCGATCAACAACGCGCGGGCCGAGCGGCAGCGCACCGTCATTCCTCCCCGCCCCAAGACCAACGGTGCGGCCCGGCCGAGTCACCAGCAACGCCCTGTCGACGAGCCGCCCACCGGCGGGTTCAGCGCCACCGATCTCAGCATTCCGGTGCCGACGCCCCGACCCGGGCAGGAGGCCGCGCCGCCCGGCTCCCGGGCCAACTGGCCGCTTGTCAACAACCCAGAGGACCCGTCCGACAGCTCACCGAACAACCCGGTGGCCTACTCGTACGGCGCCAACCGCGTGGACGCCCCGACCGACCCGGGTCGGGCCGAGGGTCGGGTCACTCCGCCCTGGTTGGCTGACGACCTGCCACCGGAGCCACCGATGCTGCGGTTGGTGGAGCCGCCACCGTTGGCCGACCGGGCGCTGCGTGAAGGGCTCAACCCTTCTGCGGACCAGCACCTGGACACGCCGCCGCTGCGCCTGGTCGACCGCGAGCAGGCGGCCCGCAACGGTCGGGTGGCCGCCCGCGCCGAGCACCGGCCGTCCCCCCCGGTCGAGCATCGGCCCCCGCCACTGGAGCGCCGTCCGCCGCCGATGGAGCGCCGTCCGCCGCCGATGGAGCACCGTCCGCCGCCCGTCGCCGACGAGGGCGACGGTGACCTGCTGATCTTCGCGCAGGCGAAGTCGGCGTGGTTCGTCGGTCAGGCCGAGGAGTCCGACCTGGAGTGGTCGACCACCGCCGACACCGGCTGGCAGGCAGCGGAGCAGGCTGCTCGTCCGGCGGTGGGTGCCGAGACCAACGCCGGGCTACCGAAGCGCGTGCCGCAGGCCAACCTGGTGCCTGGTTCGCCGCTGCGCGAGGAGCGCCCGTTGCGGATAGTGCGTGATGCGGCAAGCCTCGCGGAGAACACGACGGGCTACTTCCGTGGCTGGCGTCGCGGTCAGGAGATCGGTGGTTTCGCGGTGGGCGGTCGGCCCGGTCGTGAGGCGGCCGGCGGCTGGGACTTCAGCCGCGACCACGGAGACCGCGACGACGACCGGGAGTACGAGTACCGCTCGGCGGGCTACCAGTCCTGACTGCCTCTTCACACGCGGAAGCGCCCCCAGCCGGCCGGCTGGGGGCGCTTCCGCGTCAGCACTGGCGATCCTGGGTACGCAGAATGGGTACGCAGAAGCCGCCTCACGGGGACCGTGGAGGAGGCCGGTGCCCCCGAAGAGGGGCTGGCGGCCTCCAGGGCCTCAGCGGGCGGCTTGGCGGCGCGCTGGTCCATCAGGGTGACGAACCAGCGCGGCGGAACTCACCGGGACAGCTGGCAGCGCCCGGTGGCGGCCGAAGCCACCACCGGGGCGTGCAGAGCCGCGATCAGGCCGGGGCGACGGCGCGCGTACGGCGCATGGTGAGCACGTACTCGACGAGCGAGATCAGCACGTGCTTCGTCGACTCCCGGTTACGGGCGTCGCAGGCCACCACCGGCACGTCGCTCGAGATCGCCAAGGCGTCCCGGACGTCCTGCGGGTCGTGGTACTGCATCCCGTCGAAGCAGTTGATCGCCACCAGGTACGGCAGGCGTCGGTGCTCGAAGAAGTCGATCGCCGCGAAGCAGTCGGCCAGCCGGCGGGTGTCCACCAGCACGACCGCACCGATCGCACCCCGCACCAGTTCGTCCCACATGAACCAGAAACGGGTCTGACCCGGCGTACCGAACAGGTACAGGATCAGGTCACGGTCTATCGAGATCCGGCCGAAGTCCATGGCCACCGTGGTCGTCGTCTTGCCCGGCACCTGCCGGGTGTCGTCGACGCCCACGCCAGCGGAGGTCATGATGGCCTCGGTGGTCAGCGGCGTGATCTCCGAGACCGAGCCGACCAGCGTCGTCTTACCGACGCCGAATCCACCGGCGATAACGATCTTCGCCGACGTCACGCGGCCGCTCGGGTTCGGCGGGCGGTGCGACATGTCAGAGCCTGCGAAGTCCACTCAGCACCCTCTCCAGCAGTTCAGTGCCCACCGCGTCGTCGGAGTCGTCCAAAATGGTCGGCTCGTGGACCGCGACCAGGCCGTCCGTCGCCATGTCGGCGATGAGCACCCGGGCCACACCGAGCGGGAGCTGCATCCGCGCCGCGATCTCTGCGAGCGATTGCACGCGTCCGTCACACAGCGCGGCGATGTACTGGTGTTCGCGGCCACCACCGTTGCCATTGGCAGCGGTCCGGCCGCGCACCGTCGTCTCGACGAGCGCCTCCAGCGCGATGTCGAGCCGGGGACGGGTGCGACCGCGGGTCACGGCGTATGGACGGACCAACGCTCCGGTTGGTTCGTCACGATCGGCCATCTCGCCGCTCACCTCCTTCGCACCCCTTACCGGCTCCCACCGGTGAAACCCGTCGTTGTCGTTGTTGCAGTCGAGCCGACCTCACGATCGGCTGAACGTCAGCCCAGCATGCCCGCAGCCGCACGCGGCTGCGGGGTCAACGCGTCGCCCACCCGGTCGACGAGCAGCGCCATCTCGTAGCCGACCTGGCCCACGTCGGAGCTGCGGGCTGCCAGCACGGCGAAGGACGAGCCGTCCGAGATGGACATCAGGAACAGGAAGCCATTGTCCATCTCCACGACGGTCTGCAACACCGCACCTCCCTCGAAGCAGCGTGCTGCCCCCTGGGTCAGGCTGACCAGCCCCGACGAGATCGCGGCGAGCTGATCTGCCCGGTCGCGCGGCAGATCCCGTGACGACGCGAGGAGTAGGCCGTCCGCCGATACGGCGACCGCGTGCGCGACGCCGGGCACCCGGTCGGCGAAGTTGGCCAGCAGCCAACCAAGATCCTGCGTAGTTGTCATCCTTCTTGCTCCTTCTGCCCGCTCCCGGCCACCGGGCCTGAGCCAGACTGCGAGGATTGCCCTCCCGGAGTTGCCTCCGGGCTGGTCGGGTTGTCCGAGGTGCTACGCCCTCGCTGCACGCCCCGGTGGTAGGCGGAGAGCAGGCCACGAACCGCCTCCGGGGAGCGCCGCTGGACCGAGGTGGTGGGCTTCTCCACCGCGCCGGGCACCAGCTGCGCCATCGGCTTGCGTTTCGGCAGACCGGTGGTGGTGGTCTCGCTCACCGGCACCGAACCGGCCGCCGCGGAGGCAGCACGCCAGCCGTCGTCGGCGGCGGTCTGCCAGCCGTTGCTCTGCGGTTGCGGCCGGCGGTTCGGCAGGCTCTCGGCGAGGCGGGGACGGGTGCCCTCGTTCGCTGTGGAGCCGTTGTCCCGCGGCGCTCCTCCGAACGTCGGAGTGTCTGCCATCGGTGTGTTACCTGTCGTCCCGGGTGGTGTCTTGTGGACTGTCCGACCGGTGGCCTCGACCGTGGCGAACTGCTGGGTCGCGGAGTCGCCGTTCGTCGCTGGCTGGCCGTTGGCCGAGGTCTCCTCGGACCCCGGACGACGGGTACGGAACCAGGCCGACTCGAGCTCCCGGAAGATCGGCAGCTCCATCGTCTCGTCCGCGTACCGCTGGCGGTTCTGCGCCTGCGGCGGCTGCGGCGTCGGCCGAGTCTGTGGGACCGGAGCCGGAGCTGCTGCCGGGGTCGGCGCAGGCGCCGGCGGCTGGGTGGCGGCCGGCTGCTCGCCGGGTCGCGGCACCCGCGGCAGTTCCGTCGTCATGTCCAGTGCGGCGGCGAGCCGCTCGGGCACCGGCGGGGTGGCAGTGTCCCGGTCGCTGCCCGGCACCGGCGGCCAGGCGGGCGGCGCCGGGGTGCCGGCTGCCTGCGCGGGCGGGGCGGACCGGGGTGCGAACCCGCTGAACGACTGGCTGGACGCGGGCGGCGCCGAGTACGGCTGACCCGAGTAGGGCTGGCCGGACGCGGGCATGGCCGAGACCGGCGATGCCGACACCGGCGGACCGGCGTACGGCGCGGCGGAGACCGGCGCGCCACCGTACGGCGCACCCGAGTAGGGCTGACCCGAGTAGGGCTGGCCGGAGGCCGGCGAGGCGGAGACCGGCGCACCGGAGTAGGGCTGCGAGGAGACCGGCGGCGCCGAGTACGGGTGCGCCTCGGGGCTGCTCGGCAGCTGACGCGGGATGGCCGCCTGCTGGCCGGTGGTCGGGGTCTCGTCCCCGGCCCGGCGCTGCGGTAGCGGGTCGGTCCCCTGGCCGTTCGCCGATCGGGGGGTGAACCCGTCGCCACCGTTGACGCCGTTCGTTCCGGCTGCGCCGGTCAGATCGGACCAGGCCGGCATCGAGCGGTACGCGCCACCGTTGGCGGGGGCCCCGGCACCGTTGCGCGACGCGGGGTCGAACGGACGGCCGCCCAGTGTGACCTGGTTGCCGGACTCGCTCGGGCGAGGGCCGTTGCCCAGCGCGGGCAGTGCGCCGAAGACCGGCGCGGGCCCACCGGACTGCGGACCACCGAACTGGGGAGCACCGGACTGCGGACCACCGAACTGGGGGGCACCGAACTGGGGAGCACCGGCCGCCGGCAGTGCCGGCGGCTGCTGCACCCGGCCGGAGAGCGCCCGGGGCACCAGCACGGAGGTGGGCAGAGTCACGTCGGCGACGGTGCCGCGGTCGTTGCCGGGGCGCAGTTCGACCCGGACACCGTGCCGGGACGCCAACCGGGCGACCACGACCAGGCCCATCATTCGGGAGACGGCAACGTCCACCTGCGGCGGCGTCGCGAGCCGCTCGTTCAGGTCGTTCAACTGCTCGGCGCTGATGCCGATGCCGCGGTCCTCGACGTACAGCGAGGAGCGGTCACCGACCCGGCGGGCCTCGACCATCACCTGCGAGTCGGGCGGGGAGAACGCGGTGGCGTTGTCGAACAGCTCCGCGACGAGGTGCACCAGGTCGTTCACCGCGTGCGCGGAGACCTCGATGTCGCGGTCGATGACACCGAACTCGATCCGGGTGTAGTGCTCGACCTCGGACTGCGCGGCGCGCAGCACGTCGATGAGAGCGGCCGGCTCGCGCTGCACACGGGTGGAGTCGGCACCGGCGAGCACCAGCAGGTTCTCGTCGTTACGGCGCATCCGGGTGGCCAGGTGGTCGAGCTGGAACAGCTCGGCCAGCCGGTCCGGGTCTTCCTCGCCGCGCTCCAGCCGGTCGAGGTGTCCGATGAGGCGGTCGACCAGGATCTGGGAACGGCGGGCCAGGTTGACGAACATGGTCGCGACGGACGCGCGCAGTGCGGCCTGCTCGGCGGCCGTGCGGACGGCTTCCAGGTGGACGGCGTTGAACGCCTCGGTCACCTGGCCGAACTCGTCCTTGCTGCGCACCGGCAACGGTTCGGCGATCTGGTTGGCCAGCTGCACCGGGGAGAGCTGTCCGACGACCTGCGGGTCGCGCAGTCGGGCCACCGCCTGCGGCAGACCGTACTGGGCCACGGAGAGCGCGCCCTGCCGCAGCTCACGGAGTGAGCGGGCCATCGAGCGGGCCACCAGGTACGCGAAGAGGATGGCGAGCAGCAGCATGCTGAGCAGCAGGCCGGTCTCCAGGAAGACCTGGCGCTGGACGTCCGAGCGGAGGGTGTCGGCCTGGTCGACCACTTCACTGTCGAGCTTCCGCTCGACGGTGCGGATCAGCTTGGCGTTCGCCGTCATGGCGGCTTCCCACTGGTCCGGGCCGAACGGCGCACCGCGCATGTTGCCGGTGGTGTTGCCGTCGATCCAGCCGGTGTAGTTCTGTGCCTGCCGGCGGTCGCCGCCCGCGACCGTCTGGTCGTGGAACTTCGCGTCGTCCGGGGTGGCGACGGCCTTGAAGCTCTGCAGCGCCTGCTGCTGGCCGGTGTCACTGGCGACGTAGTCCCGGCGCAGTGCGGGGGTCAGGCGCTGGCCGCCCTTCACGCCGAGCGCCCGGTGCACCACGACCCGGCGTACGGCGAGGAACTCCTTCTCCCGGGCGACCGCGGCGGCGGCGCGCATCCGGTCGCTGAGCTGGTTGTCGCCGGCGAGCTGCGTGGACGAGTCGCGGATGGCGAGCAGGTCGGTGATCAGACCCTCGTACGCCTGCACGGTCTCGGTGAGCGCGAGCTTGCCGTTGAACACCTGACTGCGGATGCCCGACAGGTCCTGCAGGTTCTGGTCGATGCTGTTGAGCAGACTCTCGAGGCTGCCCGGCAGGTCTTCGATCTCGGTCCGCTGCTGCCGGTACGGGATCGCGTCCTGGTCCACCCGGGAGTTCACCCGGTTGTAGGCCTCCTGGTACTGCGCCGTCGGCTGCGTACCGTCGGCGCCCAGCAGCAGCACGGCGGCGGTCCGCTCGTCCTGCAGGCTGTCGACCAGGTCACCCGAATAGCTCGACAGATTAGCCAGGTCGCCAGCTCGATTGGCATTGTTGAGCGTCTCCACGTGGTCGACAAGACCACTGGTGCCCACCACGACCGTGGCGATGGTCGGCACGATCATGATGAGACCGAGCTTGGACCAGATCGGCATGTCCCGGAGCCGGCTGGCCGGCCGGCGCAGCCGCGACAGGAAGGAGCCCGCCGTCTTTGGCCGTTTGCTCACGTCACCGCCCTCGCGATTACAGCTTGAACGCGTTGCCCCGGGCAACGCCCAGCGACCGACCCGGCGGGTCGGACCCCCGAGATTCCATCACGCCGGTCGACAAGAAGAAAGCCCAGGTTGTCCCGGACCGAAGGTGTGATGAGATGTTGATGCGATTTGATAGCAGTCTGTCTGGCCGGAGTAACTGAAGGTAATGAAACATCCGCACCGTGTTGTCCTACTGGCCGGCCCATCGGGGTCCGGAAAGTCGTACATTGCACAGCAAACCGGCCTCCCGGTGCTCTGCTTGGACGACTTCTACAAAGACGGCGATGACCCTACGTTGCCGCGACGAAACGGCCAGGTCGATTGGGAATCACCGCAGTCCTGGGATGCTTCCACAGCAGTGGAAATCATTGCCCGACTTGCCCGTGAGGGTCGAGCCGATGTGCCGGTTTATGCGATCGGCGCCGATCGACGGGTAGCCACCCGGCCATTCGATGTCGCCGGATCGCCACTTTTCGTGGCCGAAGGGATCTTCGCCGCCGAGATCGTCGAGGAGTGCCGGAGCCGTGGTCTGCTCGCCGGGGCGTACGCGCTGCGCCGCCCGCGCGGGGCGACCTTCCTGCGCCGACTCGCCCGGGACCTGTCCGAGCAGCGCAAGGCGCCCCGGGTGCTGGTCCGGCGCGGGGTGGCACTGTTGCGGGCCGAGCCGGCGGTGCTGCGTCGGCAGATGGGCCTGGGCGCGGAGGCGGCCCGCGCACGGGAGGTGCTGCGCCGGGTGGCCGGCCTGCTCGCCGGCCACCCGCACGGCTGAGGTCAGGCCAGCAACTTCGCGTACGCCGGCTTGATCACCTCATCGATGATCCGCAGCCGCTCGTCGAACGGGATGAAGGCGCTCTTCATCGCGTTGATGGTGAACCACTGCAACTCCTTCCAGCCGTAGCCGAACGTCTCCACCAGCAGCGACATCTCCCGCGACATCGAGGTGCCGCTCATCAGCCGGTTGTCGGTGTTGACGGTGGCCCGGAAGCGCAGGTCCCGCAGCAGGCCGATCGGATGGTCCGCGATCGAGGCCACCGCGCCGGTCTGCACGTTCGACGAGGGGCACAGCTCCAGCGGGATGCGCTTGTCCCGGACGTACGCGGCCAGTCGGCCGAGCGAGCCGTCGGGGGCGATGTCGTCGACGATCCGTACCCCGTGGCCGAGCCGGTCCGCTCCGCACCACTGGATCGCCTGCCAGATCGACGGCAGGCCGAACGCCTCACCGGCGTGGATGGTGAAGTGGAAGTTCTCCCGTTGCAGGTACTCGAAGGCGTCCAGGTGCCGGGTGGGCGGGAAGCCCGCCTCGGCGCCGGCGATGTCGAAGCCGACCACCCCGGCGTCCCGGTGCCGCACCGCCAACTCGGCGATCTCCTGTGAGCGGGCGGCGTGCCGCATCGCGGTGAGCAGGGTGCCCACCCGGATTGTCAGGCCCGCCTCGACCGCCTGGGCGGTGCCCTCGGCAAACCCGGCCAGCACCGCCTCGACCACCTCGTCCAGGCTGAGGTCCCGTTCCAGGTGCTGCTCGGGGGCGAAACGCACCTCGGCGTAGACCACTCCGTCGGTGGCCAGGTCCAGGGCGCACTCACGGGCCACCCGACGCAGCGCGGGCGCGGTCTGCATGACCGCCACCGTGTGCGCGAACGTCTCGAGGTAGCGCTCCAGGGAGCCGGAGTCCGCCGCGTCCGCGAACCAGCGTCCGAGCGCTTCGGGGTCGGTGGTGGGCAGTTCGTGGCCCACCTCGGCGGCCAGGTCCACGATCGTCGCCGGCCGCAGCCCGCCGTCGAGGTGGTCGTGCAGCAGCGCCTTCGGGACCTTGACGATGTCCTCGTACCGGATAGTTGCGACCATCCTCAGACCCTAGTCAGCGGCGTGGGTGTACCGGTACGGGACCGGCCGGGAGTCATGGCCGCCAGCCGTACGTCCGGTGCACGTGGAGCCGAATCACGAGCCGCCCGTCGGCAACCATGGCGGCACGGTAGTCCGCCCAGTCCGGGTGGTCGCCGCGAATCCGACGGTAGACGTCGACGAGTTCGTCGACTGTCCCGTCGGTGGGGGCCACGGCCGGGTCGGTCAGCGTCACGGTCCCCTCCGCGACCGCGTACGCGCCGCCGTCGGGCGTGGTCACGTGGAAGCTGGCCCGGGGGTCGCGGCGCAGGTTACGCACCTTCGCCCGCTCCCCGGTGGTGGAGCAGCGGATCAGTCCCGGTTCGGCCAGGTAGTCGAGGTTGGACAACTGGGGCCGCCCGTCCCGGCGCAGGGTGACCAGCACCCCGCGCCCCCGTTCACCGAACAGCTCCCACAGTCGGTCGCTCACGCGGGCACCACGGAGCGAGGGCTGGTCAGGTCGTCCTGCATGAATTTGGTTGACATGTCATCGAAGCTAGAGGCAGATCGATGACATGTCAACGAAAGCACTAGACTCGACGGATGGACGCCACACGGTGGTTGGACGAACGGGAGGACCACGCCTGGCGTGGCTACCGCCGGATGCGTCGACTGCTCGACCTGGAGCTGGCCCGGGAGCTGACCCAGGACGCCGGCCTCTCCGAGCCGGACTACGACGTGCTGTCCGACCTCTCCGAGACACCCCAGGGTCGCCTGCGCCTCAGCGAACTGGCGGACACGATGCTCTGGTCACGGAGCCGACTCTCCCACCACCTGAACCGGATGCAGCAGCGCGGCCTGGTGACCCGCGAGGAGTGCGCCGATGATGCCCGCGGCTCGATCGTCGTGCTCACACCGGCGGGCCGGCGGGCCATCGAGTCCGCCGCCCCCGGTCACGTGGCAGCCGTCCGCCGGCACCTGATCGACCTGCTCACCCCCGCAGAGGTCGACGCCCTCGGCGCGCTCACCCACCGGGTGGTCGACCACCTCGTCGACCCGGGCCTCCGAGCCGCCCGGCCACAGCCCGCAGCGGAGGGCTGACATGGACTCCCGCATCCTCGACCGGCTGCGCTGCCCGGTCTGCGGCGAGCCGCTGGCCGAGGCGACCGAGGGCACCGCACGTGTGCTGCGCTGCCCTCGCCGGCACAGCTTCGACGTCGCCCGGCAGGGGTACGTCAACCTCCTCGCCGGGCGGGCCCCGCACGTCGGCGACAGCGCCGAGATGGTGACCGCCCGGGCCGACTTCCTCACCGCCGGGCACTACGACCTGATCTCGGCCGCCCTCGCCAAGGCCGCTACGGAAGCCGCCGGGGTCGTGCCACCCACGCCTGACGTCGGGGCGTACCCCCTGGTGGTGGATGCCGGCGCCGGCACCGGCCGGTACCTCGGCGCGGTGCTGGAGGCGCTGCCGGACGCCGTGGGTCTGGCCCTTGACGTGTCCAAGCCGGCGCTGCGCCGCGCGGCCCGCGCGCACCCCCGGGCCGCCGCCGCTCTCGCCGACACCTGGCAGCGGCTGCCGCTCGCGGACGCCTCGACCGCCGTGCTGCTGAACGTCTTCGCGCCGCGCAACGGCCCGGAGTTCCACCGGGTGCTCGACCCGGCCGGCACGTTGCTCGTGGTCACGCCCGACACCGATCACCTCGCCGAGTTGGTGGACGCCCTCGGCCTGCTGCGGGTGGACCCGGACAAGGCCGACCGGGTGGCCGGCAGCCTGGGCGGGCACTTCACGCTGGTCAGCTCGACGGTGCACCGGGCGGAGTTGGCGTTGACCAGGCCGGATGTCGCCACAGTTGTCGGGATGGGCCCCAGCGCCTGGCACACCGACCCGGCCGCGCTCTCCACCCGGCTGGGCGCGCTGCCCGAACCGGTCCGGGTCACCGTGGCGGTCCGACTCGACGTCCTGCGACCACGCTGACCTCAGGTGGAGAGGTCGACCTCTTCCCAGCCGGGAGGCTCGTCGTGGTACGGCCCGCGCAGGATCACCGCCCACTCCAGCGCCCACCGCCGCTGCCCGATCGCGTTCGCGTCGACCAGGCCCGGTGCCCGCCGGCCGTCGCGCTCGGTCTCCAGGTAGGCCCAGTCCAGGCAGTAGTGCAGGTCGAGCAGGGCGGCCGCGTCGGCCGGATGCTGCGGCGCCGTGAGGATCCGCGAACGCCAGTGCGGGAAGGTCTCCCCCTCGGCGATGTGCGGCAGCCGCTCGACCAGCCGCTCGTCGACGGCCAGCGTGGGGTCGAGCTGCTTGCTCAGCCCGAGCACCCAGGCCAGCGCGAAGAGCGCGTCGTGGTGCAGCACGAACGACCGGTGGTCGCCCTTGCCGCCCATCACGAACTGCCACTCCGGTGGGGTGACCATGTCGACCAGGTGCGAGCCGAGCAGCCAGCTCATCGCCGCCTGCGGGGGCATCCCGAAGCAGCGGGCCAGGATCAGGTGCAGCACCGCGATCCGCGCCTCGATCTCCACCGTCGGGCGCAGGTCGATCTGGTCACCCGGCTCCCAGACGAGGGGAAACTGGGCCGGCGGCAACGGCAGGCCGAGCCGGGACAGCTCGTCCAGGCTCGCCTCGCGCACCGCACGGGGGTCGGGGGCAGCAACGGTCACGGCGGATCTTCCTGTCTGCTCGCGCCGGCGCAAGGCCGGTTGTCCCCCCTTGGCCTGGGAGAATAGCGCTCCCAGGTGACCGGCACCACGCCAGGGCGACAGCGGATCGGTCAGCCGACGCGTTCGATGACCAACGACGTCGCCGCCGGGGCCGTCGACGCGATCCGCACCGCGTCCGCGGCCTCGGTGAGCGCCGCCGGAATCCGGGTCGCGTCCTCGGCCCGCAGCTCGTAGAGCGGGTCACCGGCCCGCACCTCGTCACCCGGCCGTTTGTGCAACACCACACCGGCCGGGACGCTGACCGGGTCCTCCTTGCGCGCCCGACCCGCGCCGAGCCGCCACGCCGCAACCCCCATGGCGTACGCGTCGATGGCCGCCACGTACCCGTCCCGCTCGGCGCGGACCACCTCCACTTCGGCGGCCGTCGGCATCGGCGCGTCCGGGTCGCCGCCCTGCGCCCGGATCATCGCCCGCCAGGAGTCCATGGCCCGACCGTCGCGCAACGCCGAAGCCGGATCGGCGTCCGGCAGACCGGCGGCGTCGAGCATCTCCCGCGCCAGGGCGAGGGTCAGCTCGACCACGTCGGCCGGCCCCCCACCGGCCAGCACCTCGACCGACTCGGTCACCTCCACCGCGTTGCCGATCGCCAGGCCGAGCGGGGTGGACATGTCGGTGAGCAGGGCGACCGTCCGCACACCGTGCGCACCGCCCAGCTCGACCATGGTGCGCGCCAACTCGCGGGCCTGGTCGACGGACTTCATGAAGGCGCCCGAGCCGACCTTGACGTCGAGGACCAGCGCGCCGGTTCCCTCGGCGATCTTCTTGCTCATGATCGAGCTGGCGATCAGCGGGATCGCCTCCACGGTGCCGGTCACGTCCCGCAACGCGTACAGCTTGCGGTCGGCGGGGGCGAGCCCGGAACCGGCCGCGCAGATCACCGCGCCGACCTCGTCCAGCTGGGCGATGAACTCGTCGTTGCTGACTGTGGCCCGCCAACCAGGAATGGACTCCAGCTTGTCCAGCGTGCCGCCGGTGTGCCCGAGACCCCGGCCGCTCAGTTGCGGTACGGCCGCGCCACACGCCGCCACCAGCGGGGTGAGCGGCAGAGTGATCTTGTCACCGACGCCGCCGGTGGAGTGCTTGTCGACAGTCGGCCGGCGTACCGCCGACAGGTCCAACCGCTCGCCGCTGGCGATCATCGCGGCGGTCCACCGGGCGATCTCCGGACCGGTCATGCCGTTGAGCAGGATCGCCATCGCCAGCGCGGACATCTGCTCGTCGGCGACGACCCCCCGGGTGTACGCGTCGACCACCCAGTCGATCTGCGCGTCCGAGAGCACTCCCCCGTCCCGCTTCACCCGAATAACGTCAACAGCAGCAAAACTCATCAGAAGTTCTTCCCTCGTCGAATGGCGAAACCGACCCGCGGACCGCACGCACCCAGGGATTGGGCCGACCGTGCCCGGCGGAGGGATCAAGCCTGACCGCCCGGAGCCGGGCACCGGCTGTACGACAGGTTCGTCACCTGGGCCAGAGCCCGTTGAACGGTGATCGTTGGCAGC
>NZ_JBEXYP010000014.1:0-91702 GCF_040630995.1 Micromonospora sp. NPDC005710
GAAGCGTTTCCGGACCGGTTACAGCCAGATGGGGCAGGTCATGGTCCTGGGAAGGCTGGCGAGCTGGAAGAAGTACCTCGATGTGGCGTATCCGGCCAAGCCCGCCGACTGGGACGCCGAACTGACGCGTATCGAGGCGAAGCTGAGCGAGCCCGGCCGGATGAAGGTTCTGCAGGCCATGTGCAAGACCAGCCCGACCGATGCCGGCGCGCAGCTGGCCAACGTCACCTGCCCGGTGCTGGTCGTCGAGGGCAGCCTCGACCCCGACTGGGCCGAGCCCCGCGCCGAGGGCGAAAAGGTCATCGCCGACCTACCCCGGGGCCTCGGCCAGCTCGCCGTCATCGAGGGCGCCGGCCACTACCCCCACGCCCAGACGCCGGATCAGGTCCTCGCTCTGGCCCGGCCCTTCCTCGACAGAACGCTGGCGAATGCCTAGGGCCCGGCTCACCCCGCTGTCGGTCACCGAGGCCGGCGCCGCCCTCATCGACGAGATCGGCTTCGAGAACTTCAGCATGGGCCTGGTCGCGGAACGGCTCGGAGTCAAGACCCCCGCGCTCTACAAACACGTCACCAGCCAGGCTGATCTGGTCCACCGCATCGCGGCCCGGGCCATGGCCGAGTTCGCTGACGCCATTCGGGACGCCATCCAGGGCCGGG
Organism: Micromonospora sp. NPDC005710; assembly: GCF_040630995.1. Lineage (NCBI taxonomy): Bacteria > Bacillati > Actinomycetota > Actinomycetes > Micromonosporales > Micromonosporaceae > Micromonospora > Micromonospora sp. NPDC005710. The sequence goes on from NZ_JBEXYP010000014.1 coordinate 658, forward strand.
CCGGCAGCGACGCCCTCGCCGCCGGCGCGCAGGCGATGCGGACCTACGTACTGGAACACCCCGGCCAGTACGCGGCCGGCGACGCCGCTTCCCGCCCGACCGGGCCCGACGACCCGATCATCCCCGCCGTCGAACGGGTCGTCGCCTCCTGGGCGGCCATGCTGCGCGGCTACCACCTGGACTCCAGCCAGGAGATTCACGCCCTGCGGATGCTCCGCAGCGTCCTGCACGGGTTCTCGACCCTGGAAGCAGCGGGCGGGTTCCGGATGGACGCATCCGTCGACGACAGCTTCACCTGGATGATCAATTTTCTCGACCGTGGCCTGCAGGACATCACCGCCACCGCCAGCAGCGCCCGCTGACGGATCGTCGACGAACACGACCACATCATCGCGGAGGACCGACATCAGCATCACCTGCGCACCGACGATCACCCGGACACCACCACCCGGCGGCCACTGATGGTGCACATCGGCGAAGAGCCCAACGAAACCCGGATCGAGCGGCACGCGAGCTGGGCCGAGCTGTTCTTCGACCTCGTGGCGGTGGCCGGCGTGGCTGCGCTGGCACACGTGCTCGGGTCTGAACTGGACGCCGCGGCGCTCGGTCTCTACGCACTGCTGTTCCTGGCCCTCTGGCTGTCCTGGGCGACGTTCATGCTGTACGGCAACGTCGCCGCCGGCCAGACCCGCGTGCTGCGGCTGATGGTCGGCATGTTCGGCGTCGGGACCATGGCCGCGTCCGTGCCAGGCGTGGCGCACACCGTGCTCGGGCACGGCAGCGACCTCCTTCCGCTCAACGTCTTCGCGATCGCCTACATCGCCACCCGCGTGTACGGGTCCAAGTCGTGGCAACGCGGCGCAGTGTTGCTGGACTTCCCCGTGGTGCAGTACTCGGCAGGACTGCTCCCCTGGTTCGCGTCGCTCTGGGTCGACGAGCACTGGAAACTCGTACTCTGGGCCGCCGGAGTCGGCCTCGACCTGCTGCTGATCCTGGCCCTGTCCGGCAGCAGGGTCCTCCAGCGCGTCGAGTCGTACCTCACCGCGCCAGAACGGGCTCAGCGTCGGCCACGACGAGGAGGCCGCCCCAACGGCAAGGGCCCGGTCATTCACGGGGTATCGGTCGACCAGGTCCATCTCTCCGAGCGCCTGGGACTCTTCGTGATCATCGTGCTCGGCGAATCAGTGGTACAAATCGTTGCCGCCGCCAGCGAGACGCGATACGACATCGGCCTGCTGGCCACCGCGCTCGCGTCGTTCATTCTGCTGGCCGGCATGTTCGGCTTGTCCGTCGTCTTCGGATACGCCGGCCTGCCGCACCTGCGCGCCGGCCGGATCCCCACCCGCGCCGCCCTCGGCCTGCACTGCCTGGTCACCGGTGTCGTCGCCACCATCGCCGTGCCACTCTCTCTGGCGGTCAGCCACGGCTCCGACCCACCGCCCGGGCAAGCTCGGTGGCTGCTGTGCGGCGCGGTTGCTGCCTACTTCACCCTCGGCGTGGTCACCGGCGCCGCCAGCCACAGTTCCGACCTACCGAGGACGATCTCACGGGTCACAACCGGCATCGCGGCCCCCCTGCTGCTCGGCCTGCTCGCCACCGCCGTCAGCGCGCGAACACTCGTGGTCTATATGGCTCTGATAGTCCTGGCCCACCTCTGGTTCGAACGACGACTGACGCCCATCCAGCCCGCTCCCACCAATGAAGCGCCCGACCGCGTGGGCGGCTCATGAACCCTTTCGTCGGGCTGACGTCCAACGCCGGTCCCGGAGCCGTGCACCGCTTCGCTTACGGGCAACTGAGCACCTCATCGTCCACGCAGGGCTGTACGAGTTCGACACCTCCTGGGCGCACACCCCCTCACCCGCGCGGCATCCGCCACCTCTGAAGCCGCCGTGACTCGGCCCCGAACACAGCTCTCCCGACCAATCAGTTACCTAGACGGAAGTGGAACTCGTCATGAACAAGCTCCGCCCCCTCGCGGCTGCCACCTTCATCCTGGGCCCGGTGATCTATCTCGCCGCCGAAGCGATCACGGCCGCGGCATGGAAATCGCCTACCTACAGCTACGCCGACAACTGGATCAGCGACCTTGGATCCGCCACCGCCGGGGTGTTCCAAGGCCGCGAACTCAACTCGCCGCTGCACGTCGTCATGAACACCGGATTCATCGTTCAGGGCCTGCTCTTCGGGATCGCCACCGTGCTGCTATCGCGCACGATCAGCGGGCGCCGTACCTTCACCGCCGTGACCGGGATCGTGACCATGATCGGCTACATCCTGGTCGGAACCTTCCACGGTTCCCTACAGGCGCAGCAGAACGGCACGCTACCCCTGCACTTCACCGGAGCAACGCTGGCCATCCTCGGCGGGAACGTGCTCGCCCTCGTCCTGGGCATCCACTGGCGAAAGACTCCCGAGACGCGGCTGATCGGCCTCGTCAGCATCATCGTCGCAGCATTCGGCCTGGTCTCCGTAACCGCTCTCTTCCTCACCTTCGACGCTGGTCTGCCCTCGGGCGCGATCGAACGCGGCTCCGTCTACACCATCGTCATCTGGCAACTCGCCGTCGCCACCGCACTCCTGCGCAGCCGGGCCGACTCCCGCGCACTCCACGTCACCGCGACCAGTTAGTTCACAAGCACGGTCCAAAACCCCCATCACATCCAGTGAATCGACCCCGGTTTCCCCGACGCGAGGAATCGTTTCCGGGAAACCGGGGAAACGGCGACAATGCCTCGCATGACAGCCCCGAACAGGCTAGCTCGCCACCGCAATTCAGGAAGCCGGCGGCCGATCGGCTTGGTACGCAAACCAGCGCCGGAGTTGCCCCGCAGGGGTCATTAGTCGGTCGTCGTACCCGCGGCGTTCCACACCAGTACCGCCTCGCAGGAGCCGTGATCGGTGCGCCGCGCGGTGAAAGTCACCAACTGGTCGCCCGGCAGCAACCGGGCCTCGCCGAGGAACTGCTCGTCCACCAACCTGACCTGCAATCTGTCCCCGCCGATCGCCCGTCCCTGAGCCGTGATCACCCAATCGACTACCGGCGAGCAGCCGCCCCGCAACTCCAACGATCCGGTCACCCGAGTGTCCTCGGCCTCGTCGAGCGTGAAGCGGGTGGTGACCGAACCACCGCCGGGAACCGTCCACACCATCTGCCGGGGCGGGCAATTGGCCACGCCCTGCTGAACGCAGATCGGGCGATTGTGCTCGCGGGGTCGGTCACCGGACTGGTAGGTCAGCCCCGGTGTGGGATCCGTGCTCTCGTCGTACCAGTGCACCAGCCCGCCCCACACCACGAGGCACGGCGCGAACACTATGCACACCGCGAGCACCTGGAGCAGATTGGTCCTGAGCGCCTTGCCAACGGACATATCCATCACCCCACCAGGGAGCCTCCACCAGCAGCTTTATTGAATCACTCCGATGTCACCGTCCAGCCATGGCGGCGCGCTCCCGATGGGCGACGTGGCCGCGTCCGAGCGTGCCCCGGTTTAACCCGGTCGTGGATCTCCATGCCGGCTGTTAGCGTCGCCGGCATGTTCGCCACCGACCGGGTCCGACTGCGCCCGCCCACGCCCGACGACGCGCCGAACATGTTCCGCCTGCACGGTGATCCCGAGTTGCACCTGATCACAGACGGCGAGCCGTTCCTGCCGCGCCACGTCGGCCAAATCCGGGCCCGGCTGGAGAAACAGGTCACCGAGCCGCCCGACGGCGCGACCACCGTGTCGCTGCTCGCCGAAACCGTCGCCGACGGCACTTTCCTCGGTGGCAGCGCGCTGTGGGGGATCAACGCATTCAACCAGTACGCCCACCTCGGCATCTCACTGCTACCCGAGGCGCGTGGCCAGGGGTACGGGACCGAGGTGATTCGGCTGCTCTGCCGATACGGCTTCCGCAACCGCAACCTACGCCGTCTGGAATTGGAGACGCTGGCCAGCAACACGGCCATGCGGCGGACCGCGGAGACGTGCGGCTTCACGCACGAAGGCACCCAGCGGGAGCGCGAGTACGACGGCGACGGCTTCGTAGACATGGTGACGTACGGTCTACTCCGTTGCGACTGGACGCCGTAGCCGGCCGGCGCGACGACATCGACCCGATCGGCGGCCACGGATACTCACAGACCGATCAGCAGGCCGCGCCCGGTCGGCGGCATGTGCGCGCACCTCGGGCGGCTCTATGGTGCCTGCTCCACAAACGTGTCGTCGAACGGCCATTGATCGGCGCCGAGATCGACTCGGATGCTGCACCGGTACCTGAGCAGATCGATCCGGTCCGCGTCGTTCAGGTCCCCGTCCGGCTGTCTCGACGGATCGGCGTCGACGTTGTAGTACAGGCGGCTCTCGGCGATGTAGTCGCGACGAAAATTCGTACTCCACTGGGAGTTGTGACCCCATCCGTGGGATAGATCCACCGCTCTGCGGTTGCGCCGCCACCAGGCCCAGTACAGTGCCGAGCGTGCCGCCACGTCGGCGTCGAGGTGGTGAGTGCCGGCCCGGATCGCCACGCCTGCTCGGGCCACCAGCAGGCTGCCGACGATCGCGCCCGGCCAGAACTCGCCGGGCGGTTCGTCAGCGTCGTCGCTGACCTGCACCGAGACGATCTCGTGGAAGAACGGGTGGAAGGACGATTTGGCCAGCGGTGCCGCCCGGATCGCCGCGCGAAACGCCGGCCATGCCGACATGCCCGGGATGGTGCCCCGCCACCACGGCATGCCGCTGGTCCAGTCCAGCAACTGCGGATCGGGGTTGTCCGGTTGAGGCGCCGACACCAGCACCTCGACGATGCGACTGAACGCGTACAGCCCTTCCAGGGCCGTGAAGTGGTTGCCCTCGCGCGGTACACGCACCCGGCGGCTGTCCGGACGGCCCAGCTCATGCAACTCCGCTACAAGGTGAGGACGCCTATCAAGCCACGGCTGTAACACCTCGCCGCCCCAGCCCGCAGCCAGACCATCCCGCAGCTCGACGAACAAGTCTTGGAACTCCCACAGCGTCGACGGCACGCCGCGCACGATAAGCCACCCGCACCGCGGCGGGTGGCGGTGCTGCGCTGGCACGCCAGGGACAACTTCGACGCTGAGCAACTGGCGGAAGTGCTGCGGGAACGGGGCGACCCTCGACGAACGGAGGGCCGAGGCGCTAACGGATGGTGAAGGTCAGCGGGTTCGAGATGCCGATGCCGCCGTGGGGATCGTGGACCCGCACGGTGAAGGTGGACGACGTGCCGGCCGACAGGGCCGTCTGGAACTGGTAGCGCTGTCCGCTGTTGGTCGGCGTCACGGCCAGCCGGGTTGCGCCGAGGTACAACTCCACCCGGCTGACGAGGTCCCCGGGATCGGTGTCGGCGACGTCGGCGACCAGCGTGACGGTCGTCGGCTCGAGGAAGTAGGTCTGCCCGCCGGGGGTGCTCAACGCCACCGCCGGCGGGTGGTTGGTGCCGGTGGACGCCGGCGTCACCACCGTGACCAGCAACGGCGGCGCAGCGCCAGGAAGCGACTGGTCGGTGCCGGCCGAGACGTACAGCACGAAGGTGGTGCTGGTGCCGGGCTCCCCGATCGGTGGTGTCCACAGCGCCTCGTACCGGTCACCGGTCGTCCTCACTCCCTGGGCCGCCGTGACGCCGTCCACCCGGAACGACACCGAGGTGATGCTGTGTCCGCCTCCCACGGTCGCGGTCGCCGCCAGCGGGACGGTTCCCGGCGTGGTGTACACCGCACCGGCGGTCGGGCTGAGCCAGGTGACGATCGCTGGGTAGTCAGCGACCGGCGGTGTGGTCGTCCGGGTCGGCGTCACGCTGGGCAGGACGCCGCCGGTGCACGTGACGCCGTTGAGCGTGAACGACGCCGGTATGGGGTTGCTGCCCGACCAGGCGCCAACGAAACCGATGTTCGCGGAGCCATTGGTGCCCAGGGTCGCGTTCCAGCCCAGATTGGTCGCGCTGACCTGCTGGCCCGCCTGGGCCCAGGTGGCGCTCCAGGTTTGCGCGAGCCGCTGGTCGACTGCAGGGAACGCGAACCGCAGCGTCCACCCGTTGACTAGGTCACCCAAGTTGGTGACCGCGATGTCGGCGTGGAAGCCACCGGTCCACTGGCTGGTGACGACATAGTTCACCCGACACCCGGCCGCCGCGCTCGCCGCACTGGCGTGTGAGATCGCGGCCATCATCGCGACCATGGCAACAGCGATGGCGGCCACCGCAGTCAGCGACTTCCGCATGGCACACCTCGCCCTAGATAGCTGAACGTCTATCAATATGTCGACTGTCCTGCTGCTCCGCCCTCCTGTCAAGGCACGCACGGCAGTCCCGCCGCCGGCAGGACAACGGACAGCCCGCCCATGGCTGATCGGAGCGACCACAGCGCCGAGCAGGCAGAAGAGCGAATAGCGCAGCTTCCCGCCTGGACCGCGACTGAACGCCAGGTCCTGGACGACTTCCGTCAAAGACGCAACGAAGTGGGCGGCCACGTCCCGGCAGAAACCCGAGCGCCTGTTACGCGACCCCGCAATGTGGACCGGCGAGTGGGTAGATCTTCATCGGCTTCTGATCGCGAATCACGGCCGGTGGCAGGCCGGACGCGCGCAGAACAGTGGACTGCTGGCGAGGCGCGCTCAAGAGTCGCTCACGCTGACCAGCGTCGAGGCCGAACAGCTCGATCAGTTGTCGCGTCGACAGCAGGCCATGCTGTTGCACCGATGGCCAAGCAGTCGCCGACACCGTGTGGAAAACCTGCGGATGGCGCGCGATCAGTTCCTCGACGTCCATGCCGGCAATGATGCCGAAGGTCCACGGGTACGGGCCATCAGCGATCCGGTCGTCATCCTTCATCACCCCGTTGACAGACCCGCGGTCTGCGCCGCTACCCCTACGCCTGCCGAGACAACCGCTACCCGTAACGACCGGCTCGCGCCCTCCAGAACGCCTGACCGCGTGGTCGAGTTGCGGTGATTTTGCGGTCAACCGCGCGGCGCTCGGTCCGTTGAAGCGTCGAGACGCTGAGCTGCACGGCTCGGCGGCACGGGGTTGGCGCCGTCAGTACGAGTCGGGCCCGCCGCAGTCGCAGCCTTGGGTGTGCGGCGTTGGAGGGTGAACGTCATGACCAGCACGACCAGCGCCCCGACGATCAGCCCGAGGATCGCGCTGGCCACCGTGTTGACGAGCCAGCCGACGAGCCCGCCGAGAACACCCGTGGCGTCGTGGGCGGCGACCTCCACGTGGTGCACGGCCTCGTACAGGAAGTGCAGGTTCAGCTCGTTCGTGCCTAGCAGCAGGATGTGCCCGCCCACCCACAGCATCGCCGCGGTGCCGACCACCGTCAGCACGGTGAGAACGACCGGCATCGCCCTCACCAGACCGCGGCCGAACGTGGCGACGGCGCCGGAACGTTGCGACAGGCGCAGCCCGGCGTCATCCATCTTCACAATCAGGGCCACCACGCCGTACACCAGGACCGTTATGACGACGGCGACGATAGCCAAGATCACCAGGCGGGACCAGAACGCCTCATCGATCACCTCGTTAAGGCTGATGACCATGATCTCCGCCGAGAGAATCAGGTCGGTTCGTACCGCCCCGGACACCAGTGTCGCCTCGTCCTGCACCTTCTCCTCGCCCCCGCCCGAGGCACCGTGATGGGCGATCTTGGCCCACACCTTCTCCGCGCCTTCATAACAGAGGTAGGCGCCGCCGAGCATGAGGATCGGAGTGAGCAGCCAAGGCACGAACTGACTGAGCAGCAGCACCGCCGGCAGGATGATCAAGAATTTGTTGCGCAGCGACCCCACGGCAATGCGCTTGATAATCGGCAGCTCGCGCTCGGCCGCCAGGCTCCGCACGTACTGCGGCGTGACGGCAGCATCGTCGACGACGACACCTGCAGCCTTGGCGCCGGCCTTCGCCGCGGCCGCCCCGATGTCATCGATCGACGCGGCAGCGGCACGGGCCAGTACCGCCACATCATCCAGCAGGGCAACGAGTCCACCGGCCAAGAGAGGGTCCTTCCAGGGTTGCGCAGAGTCCGAACTGGCCCATTCTCGCCCAGGTCCCTGCGCGCGGCACGCCACCGCCCGGTCGCATATCCGGCGAGAGCTTGAGGTAAGCGACTATCGCGCTCGGCCGACGACCCACCACCACCGCGACCGGGTCATCACCGGGCGCCAGCTCAGGCCGAACCCGTCCGCCGCAGTCACCGTTAGCCAGGGTCGGCGTAATTGCGTTCCGGTCGATGTCTGGATCGACCGCGGATGCCCTTGATCGGCGGAATCTTGTTGACCAGGGGCAGTAATTCGGTGACGTCGTGACGGTTGCCGCTGCCGCCATGCTCGGCTGATCCCCCGTCATGCGGTCTCTGCTCAAACGCAAGCGCGGCAGCAACCCAATCACCGAGCCCGTGACGCCGACGCCGACATGTTAGCCATCCGGCGCCCGATCGAGCACGCCGTTCGATACGCGGCCGACGGCTTGCCCACGCCGGAACGCTGCACCGGCTCGCAACCGCCGCGGCCACCCACCACGCGGGTCACCTCAACCCGCACAATCCCGAGTAATCGGCAGCTATCTCTCAGGTCTCCTGCCAGCCGGCAATGCATCGGCAACACGGCGTTCATCATCCATTGACAGTAGTTGATCCGTGTGGTTAGCGTGAGAGCGCTCTCACGCGTTGATGGCTCGCAATGCTTGTCCAGGAAGAGCACTCTCGGTCGCCCCGGGCGGGAGTGTCCGTGGCCCACTCGCCGTGTCCGGCCGCGGGGTCGGCCCCGGGCATTGGCGTCGGTCCGTCATCTCCAACGGAAAGGCGAGGCTCCCCGACATGAAGATCAGGAATGCAGGTTTCGCGGACCGAGCGCAGTCACGCAGCCGCCGGCGCCTCATGGTCCTCCTCACCGCGGCCGTCACTGCGCTGGTCGGCAGCGTGGTCATCCAGCAGCAGCCCGCACAGGCCGCGTGGAACCTCGTGTGGGCCGACGAGTTCAACGGATCCGGCGCGCCGAGCAGCGCCAACTGGAACTACAACGTCGGCAACGGTCTTAACCCCGGCCTCAATACTTTCGACGGCTGGGGCAACGGCGAGTGGGAGTGGTACCGCCCCGAGAACTGCACGCAGTCCGGCGGCAACCTGGTGATGCGCGCCAACTGGCTCACGACGCCCATCACGGTCAACGGCCGCAACTTCTACCAGACGTCGTGCCGCATGACGACGGACACGAAGAGGTCCTTCCAGTATGGCCGCATCGAGGCGCGCATGGCGCTCCCGACCGCCGCCGGCTCGTGGCCGGCTTTCTGGATGCTCGGTGACTCGTGCGACGAGACATCCACGAGCGCTTACAACCCAGCGCAGACCTACTACGACCGCCTGCCCACCAACTGGGCCAGTTGCGGCGAGGTCGACATCATGGAACACGCGAACGCGAACGCGACCGTGACGAACAACATCTTCTGGGATCTCCGAACGGGCGTGTTCCCGTGGACAGCTGGTCAGAACGCCAACTACGTCGCGAACCCCGCCGTCAACAACGCCGCGGCCTTCCACGTCTATGCGATTGAGTGGACGGCCGCGCAAATCCGCTGGTACATCGACGGTGTGCAAACGCACGTGATCGACACGACACCGGCGACGTTGGAGGAGTTCCGCAAGCCGTTCCACGTCATCTTCAACCTGGCGCTGGGCGGCACGTACCCCGGACAGAACCCCGTGCAGAGCCAGTTCCCGCTCACCGCATCGATCGACTACGTGCGCTACTACCAGGACGGCGGGGGCACGACGCCGCCTTCCACAGGCGGACCCGCGACGCAGATCAACGGGCCGGGCGGCAAATGCGTGGACGTGGGCGGAAACGACACGGGCGGCAATGGCGCGCCCGTGCAGCTGTGGACGTGCCAGGGGCCTTCTGTTTCAAGGGACCAGCAGTGGAGTTGGGACGGCCAGACACTGCGGACGTTGGGCCGGTGCCTCGACGTCACCGGCGCGGGTACGGCCAACGGCACGAGGGTGCAGCTCTGGGACTGCAACGGCGGGGGCGCACAGAACTGGGTCCAGGAAGGTAACCGGTTGCGCAACCCGAACTCCAACAGGTGCCTGGACTCCCCGCAAGGCTCGACAGCGGACGGCGCGCGACTGCAGATCTGGGACTGCAACGGATCGGCCGCACAGTCCTTCGTAAAGGCCGCGTGACGGCCGGCCGAGGGGCACGCTGACGGTCAGGGCGCGGGAGCGGACAGGCTCCCGCGCCCTTTCCGCGCCTTCCAAGATGCGACCAGCGCCGGCTTTGTCCGGCGCGCTTCGGCCGGCACACCAGGGCGTCCTTCCTGACCGCCGACGGCTTGACGGACGGAGTCCTCGCTGCGGGTCGTCAGCGTGTGCGAGGGACAGGGACATGACCTAATCCGGGGTTGAGGAAGATCGGTACAGCGGTTAGCGGCGCAGTTGGTGCAGGGTCCATCCGGCGCCGTGCGGGTCGTGGAGCATGGACGCTCGTTTGAACAGGTATTCGGCGCGGGGGTACGACAGTCGGCCGCGGCCGGTGTCGGGGTCGATGTCGGCGAGGGCCTGGGCGCGGCGCCCGCCGGTGGGGGCGCGGCGGTCGGCGAGGAACACCGGCCCGGTGGCGCGGCCTTGCAGGAGCCGGGGCAGTAACCGGGCGGTGGGGGTCTCCCAGTGCACGTAGGCCTGGTCGCCGCCCTTCTCCACGATCAGGGCGCGGCGGAACTCCATGTCAAGGTCGGTGACGTCGAGGCCGAGGATTTCGTCGGTGCGGGCGCAGGTTTCGTAGAGCATCCGCCACAGCACCCGTTCGCGTAGCTGGTGGCGGTCGTCGGTGAACAGCCGTTCGAGGCGGGTCCGGGGTATGGCTTGTCCCGGGCCCGGGTGACCTTGCGGCGTTCCAGGCGGCGACCGGGGTCGGTGGTGAGCCATTCCTGGCGGCGGCAGTAGGCGGCGAACGAGTTCAGCGCCGACAGGTGCTTGTTGAAGGTGTTCGCCGCCTTGTCGTCCCAGCGGCCCATCACCGTCTCGTACACCTCGGCGGTGAGGTGCCCGACAGGCAGCAGGTCGCCGGCGAGATCGCGGAGCCGGGTCAGGGTCACGGCGTAGGTGGTCCGGGTGCCCTGGTCGTTGCGGAACCGGTCGAGGAACCGGTCGACGGCGACGACGAGCGGCACGCCGGCGCCAGCACTCGGAAGCGGGGGTGCAGACATCGGACCGGCCTCCCCGTGATGTGACACAGAACGTAGCCGAGTCGTACCGTGTTGCGAGCAATCGTCGCACTGGTCGGGTTGGGTGCGGGATCGTTGTTGTGACAGAGAATAGGAAATTCCCTGTCGCACCGCTGATGTCGTTGAGGGCTGAACTACGTGCCGCTGACGCTGCGTCCAAGCCAGGGCGTCCCGGTCGCCACCTGGGGCGGCGCGGCCAGGTCCGCTGCAGCATCTGCCCCTCGGTTCACCGGCGAGATCCGGTGTTATCGCTTCTGTCATTGATCCGCCACCCTCAGTGACGCCATTTCGGCGTACGCCGATGGAAGGCTGCCGATGGCTGCCGCACCCGCTGTGCGCAGTCCAAGCCCAAGCCGCCCGCCAAGGCGCAGATCTTCCGCGGTTCGTCTTCAGGAGAGGTGTCACATCATGCGAACTGGATTCTCGGATCGAACCAACGACGAGTTCCTGCAAGAGGTGCTGAAAAGGGTCAACGAACTGCGGAAAAAGCACGGATCGCCGGCGCTCAGCCTCGACCCGGAACTCGTGGAGTACGCCAAGTCGCGGGCGTCCTTCATGGCCGAGAAAGACAATCTCACCCACGAGGGCCTGCGCTCGGAGACCGGTGAGAACGCGTCGTGGGCGGGCGCCTCGGCCGGCCCCACGGCAGGTTCCGGGACCGCCGCAGTTGACTCCTGGTACAGCGAAATCAGCAACTACGACTTCGCCACGGGCAAGCCCATCGACTCCAAGGAAGACATCGGGCACTTCACCGCACTGGTGTGGAAGAACACCACGAAGCTGGGCGTGGGCAGGGTCGTCGGCCAGGGAACGGAATACTGGGAGACCTACATCGTGGCCAACTTCTCGCCGCCCGGGAACATGGCAGGCCAGTACGTGATGAACGTGGTGCCCGCGAGCTGACTCACCGGCCCTCACGGCGGGCGTACCGGCGGTGACCGGTGCGCCCGGCTGCCCCAAGCCGCCAGACGCACCACAGCGGCGGGCGTGCCTTCATCGTCGAGGACCCTGATGAAGCTCGGGCGAGCGCAAGCCGCCTGCATCGTCACCGCAACCATCGTCACCTGCGTGCTGGGCAGCGTCACCGCATCATCCTCAGCGACCGATCACGGTGACGCCATCGGTGTCCGGCACCATCACCGCCGCGGTGCCGGACACCGACCCGGGTGACACCGACACTCTGTCTGGCGCCTTGGCAACGACACCATCAACGTCCAGGACGGTGCAGACGACGACACCGCCAACGGCGGCTTCGGCACCGATACCTGTGCCGTCGATACCACCACCAGCTGCTGACTCTCCCCACTGGATCCGGCCCCGCGGTGGTGGAACCCGAGATGGGCGCCACCAGGCACGCCGCGAAGGCGGCTGTCACCGGCCCTGGCCGTTCGACTGCGAGCACGGTAGCGGTCGCCGCCTGCGTCGACCTCCACTGCGCCGAGCCATGAGCATTCAGGCCGGTTAGCGATCACCTGGCCCGCTCCGGCAGCCAATCTCAGAACAGGCCGCTCAGTAGGGCCCCGGCCGCGCAGGTGAACTTCCAGCGCCTGCACCCCGAACCGATTTGACGTTCTTCAGCGATAGTCCACCGCTTCGCAGGGAGGCCAACCTATGACTACTGCTACGCCGCCGAACGGCAAGGCGCCCACCGGCCCGACCCCCGCCATCCTCGACGGATCGACACCTACAGATCTCTTGCCCACTACGGGCAACTATCCAGTGGAGGTCGTCCGGTACCAGTCGGTGGTCCTGACCGACATTCCCGGCGCGAAGCCACCCCGGAAACTGACCGGCGCCATCGACCTCGGCGAGGAGAACCTGCCGTTCTACGACCGGCCCGCCGAGGGAATGATTATCACCACCGAGCAGTCCTGGTCGGTGCAGGGGGTCACGCTGGGCCGGCTGCTGCACAGCCTGGCCCTGGCCCCCGGGGAGAGCACCAGGGTCGCCGTCGTGGACTGGGAGCGGCGCACCCTCGGTGCCGGTACGGAGAAGACGGCCGAGGCCGACCTGCTGAGCAGCAAAACCGATCAGGACCGCTCGATCACCGAGGTGGCCAACACGATCGCCAGTGAGCAGCAGCACGGATACTCCATCATGCAGGAGCAGTCGAAGTCGACCAGCGGCGGCGGCGGCGCGGGGATTTCGCTGTTCGGGTTGAACATCGGCGGCTCGGGGAGCCACTCGTCGAACTCCGGCTTCGCCACCAACGTCGCACGGACCACCGGAGTGCGCACGGCCGCCGGGCAGACCGCTCAGCAGATCAGCGCGCGTACCCAGCAGGTCGCCACGGCAGCCCGCAGCCGGCACATGACGGTGGTGCGGGAGACCTCGCAGAAGGAGCGGGAACAGGTGACCACCCGGGTGGTGACCAACTACAACCACATGCACGCGCTGTCGGTGCAGTACTACGAGGTCGTGCAGGTCTACCAGGTGTCGACCCAGCCGGTGCTGGCGGAGCGCTGCCTGTTCATCCCGCTGCAGGAGTTGTCGTTCACCTACAACAACCTGCAGCGCTACAAGGAGATGCTGGCCAAGGTCGCACCGCCGGAGTGGGCCAAGCGGATCCGCGAGGCCAACCCGCTGGACACCACCGTGCGCAAGGCCGACGGCTGCACCGCCGCCGAGGCCCCGGCCCTCCAAGCGTTCGAGGGGGTCGACCTGCTCGACATCGGAGGGTCGAGCATGGGGGTCTACGGCGTCCGCAGACTTGACGGCGCGCCGTTGCGCTTCGACCCGGCGGCCCGGCAGTGGCAGCCGATGTCCACCGCCGGACTGCCCGCGGGCGGTCTGAAACGGATCGCGCCGGGCAAGAACACCGTGTGGGCGATCAGGCCGGACAACGCCATCGTCATTTTCGACGGCACGACATGGCGAAACGACCCGGCCGGCGGGATCGCGTTAGCCATCGCCAGCGGCAGTGACGGCACCACCTACCACGTGGGCCTGACCAACGGCTCCGTCTACCAGCGAGCCGGCGATGGGTGGACGCTGGTCCCCATCGAGGCCGACGACATCGCCGTCGTCAACAGTGAGCGGATGTGGTACAGCAAGCAGGGCCGGACCTGGGAACGGACCGGGACAACGTCGACCGAGCGGACTCCCGCTCCGGGCATAGTGCGGATGACCGCGGGACCCGACGGCACCATCTGGGGAGTCACCAAGGACAACAAGCTCATGATGGTCGAGGTCGGCGCGACGGCCTGGACACCTGGCAAGATCGGCACCGTGTCCCTCGGCTCGGTGCCGTTCGGGAAGGTCGTCGCGGCGGCCGGCGGCGAGTTCTGGGTCATGACCGACAAAGGCGCGTTACTGCGCGCGCTGACTACGCCCCGCGAAGCACTGGTCCCCTTCGACGACGCACCGCCACCGGAGTCGGGCTGGCCGTCCAAGATCGAGGTGTGGTGGGACGACGCCGGTATCCGCAGCATCCGGCTGGTCATCCCCGGCCACACGTTCCGCTGCGGTGACACCAGCGGCTCGGGTGTCCAGCAGCGCGGCGCCTACGAGTTCAAAGCCGGCGAGAAGCTGCTGTCGGTCGACTACTGGACCGGGACCGCCGCTCGCGGCAGCCTCGCCGGGCTGCGCCTGACCATGCAGTCCGGCATGGTCAGCTTCGGCCCGGCCGGGGGCATCGACACGCCGGACCAGACCGACGACGCCGGCGGCGCGGCCCTGTGCGGCCTGTTCGGGTCGACCGTCAAGGCCGGCAGCCGCACCTACATCGCCGGTCTCGGGGTGTACCTGCGCGGCGGGAAGGTCCCGCAAGCGGTCCTGGATCACCTCAACGACAACCGCCGCTACTACAGCCAAGCCGTCTGGGCCAATGCCGACGAACTGACCCTCAGCCGCGTCCTGGCCAACTACTCCTACACGCCGCCGGGCAGCAAGGCGGACCCGGTACCACTGGGGGTTCTGCTGGATCCGAAACCGATCGCGGCGACCGGTAACTACCTCGGCTTCCGCTGGAACTTCACCAGCGAAACCGAGCGCCTGGACTGGCTCAAGGCACGCTCGGACGACAGCACAACACTCGGCAAAACCGTCACCGCGAAGGTCGGCATCGCCACCAACGGCGTCTTCGCCGAAGCCGTCCTCGGCCGTGCCAACGCCGCCGAGAAGATCGACCTGACCCGCTTCTGGAACTGGAAGGAATCCCCGATCCCGATCCTGCCCACCGACATCGCCCCGGTCGCCACCGGCACCCGTAGCCAGGACGTCGACGTCAAGGTCAGCCAGCTCGCCGCAAGCGAAGCACGATTCCAGCAACTGCAGGCCGTACCCGACCCGACCGGTATGGAAGCGGCGATGCGGGCGCTGGCGAACGCGAACCTGTTCCGCGACATGAGCGGCTTCGCCCAGATGAGCGAAATGCTCGGCAAGGGCATCACAGCGGCCGCCGGCAACGACCAAGCGGCGGCCCAACGGGCGAACGAGGCGATGAAGACCGCCGCCGAACATCAGCAGAAAATGGGCGCCCTCGCGGTCGAGGCGATGTCGAAGGTCATCCCCGGTGGACAGGTCACCGGCAGCCTTACCGGACTCGGCGGCATGCTCAACCAAGGCAAGAACGGCGCCAGCGATAGCGCGGCGGCAGCGACCGAACCCGCCGCAAAACCGTAGCCGCAGCCTCGTCGCTGTTCACGACGTCCCATCGACACGCCACCAGCTGCTAACCCTCACGACCGCGCAGCCCTGTGCCGGGGTCCGTCCGGGCCGGACGGGCCCCGGCCTTCGAGCAAGGAGGTAACCGTGCGAGCCCAACGAACATTCGCACTGACTGTTCTATTCACCGTGACGGCCGTGCTGACCGGCACGGTGCCTTCATACGCCGCTGTCGTGGACGGCACCTGCGTGGCCGGCATCAGCATGGGCTTCAGCCCCGCGGTGACGCAGCCGCTCACGCCGGCCCCGCTGACCACGATCACCGGCGCCGGCACCATCACCACGTGCGTGTTTCCCGACGGGGGTGCCACCACCGGCACCCTCACCTACACGGTGCAGGGCAATCTGACCTCTACGTCGGCGCAGAACCTCACCGGTGTCCTCGACATCGCCTGGGCTGATGCGAGCACCAGTCACGGCACCGTCACCGGGCTGAGCAACCTCGGCAGCCTCGGCGGCGCCGCCGGGCTCACCGCCACCATCACCGCTGGACGGTTCACCGGCGACGAAGTGCAGATCGCCAACCTGCGCGACCCGCTCGCCCTGCTCAACTGCCTGACCACCGGGCTTTCCCAGTCGTCGGGCACCAGCGCCCTCGTCTTCACCGACCTCGCCTGATTCCTCGCCGCCGAGCCGGCGACCCGCAACCCGTGTACCGCACACCATGGAACTCGGACCCCGGACGGCGTGGCGTCCGGGTCCGCACCGCCACGCTTCGATCACGCTGATGACGTTGAGGAGTACAGCCGATGGATCCGGTCAGCCCACTGCGCAGCCGTAAGCTCGCCGCCCGCTTCGCCCAGCACGACGTGGACGGTGACGGCTTCCTGCAGCACAGCGACTACCAGACACTCGCCGCGACGCTCAGCGACCGGTTAGCGGCCGACGAGGCGACCAGGGCGATGATCGTTGACGGCTTCACCGATCAGTGGCAGCAGTTGTGCGCGTACGCCGGCGTCGACCGCGACGGCCGGCTGAGTCTGGCGCAGTACACCGCGGCGATGGGTGCGGGCATCG
Source organism: Micromonospora sp. NPDC005710 (assembly GCF_040630995.1). Taxonomy (NCBI): domain Bacteria; kingdom Bacillati; phylum Actinomycetota; class Actinomycetes; order Micromonosporales; family Micromonosporaceae; genus Micromonospora; species Micromonospora sp. NPDC005710. Next base: position 17,554 of record NZ_JBEXYP010000014.1, read on the forward strand.
CCGGTGACGCCGTCAGCCTGGATCAGGCGGTGCTGCGCACGTCCCGGGCAGTGCTGCGCGCGGCCGACTCCGACAGCGACGGCTACTTGGACCTGTCGGAATATCAGCGGATCGCGCAGCTGCTCGGCGTCGACGGCGCCGCCGACAGCTTCGGACTGCTCGACACCGACGGCGACGGTCGGCTCAGCAACGCCGAAATTGCCGACGCGATCCGCGACTTCTACACCAGCGACGACCTCACCACGCCCGGCAACATACTGTTCGGCCGGTTCTGAGTTGAGGACGAGCCCGAGCGCGCCGAGCTGGTCCTCTTGGCCGGCGCGGAAGGGCTGCATGATGTCGCCGCGGTGCCCCAGTGCTGCACCCCTGGCCGGAGCCGCTGCCCGCATCCTGGTCCGGTCAGCTGGAGCGGCCAGAGCCGCTGCGGTACGTGCAGGTGGAGCCGAACGTGGTCGTGGAGATTGAAGCTGACGTGGCGTTCGAGCACCAGCGGTGGCGCCACCGCGTCCGCTACGTTCGGGCTCTGCCCGGGGTGTCGGTGTATGACGTGCCGCTGCTACTCGGCGAGGAGGAGGGCTACTTCGGCGAGCCGTGAGCGGCCGTGATGACGGCCCTCCCAGAGGTTGCAACCGCCGCCCGCTGCGCGAATTGGACGGTTGCCGAAAGGGTTACGGACGGAACCGGTGTAGATGCACGCTTCAATCGTGATCGACCGAAAGACGCTCTGAACCGCGACGCGGTCGGTGAGGTGGACGACGTACGCCATAGACGGTTCGGCCGCGCCAGCACGAGATGTTGCGCCGGTCTGCTGTTCGCGGTGGTGTCAGTGGACGGCGTCGTGCTCGGCGGGGCCGTCGAGGTCGGGGAAGCGCAGTGGGTGAGGGCTTCCCAGTCGAGGTGGGTGATGACGTCAGAGCAGGGTGTCGGGGCGAGCGAACAGCCCTGCACCGTGCCCGTCGACATCTCGGTGACGTTTGCAGCGGCCACCGCCGGTGGCGATGGTGCAGCGTCTGCCCTTGCGATTGATGGCTCCGCACTGCACCGCCGGGTCGTGAACGTGGCACAGTCCGGACGGTCGAGGGTCGATCATGCAGGGCTCGCCCTTGGTGGTGACAGCTGAGCAGTGTGCGCTCGGCCGCGCCGGACCTGCCGGCTGCAGGGCAACCGAAGCCTCAACTGGTGGCATCGGTGGCATCTGTGGCGTCATGGGCGTCCGGCGCGTGTTCTCGGCGGCAGCCCGGGAGTAGAGCAGCCGCCCGGCGATCCTCCGGCGGGTGGTGGGTACCCGGACTACTCCAATCGGGTCGGGCACGATCCAGGTCTTCGCATCGTTCCAGCGCACCCAGACCGGGATCGCGCCGGCGTCGGCCTCGCACAACAGCTTCCGGCTTGACCACTGCTTGTCGGTACGGTCGATCTCGATAGCGATCGGCGGCCCGTCGAGCCGTTGACACACGACATCCAGGTAGCCGGGTCGGTCAGGGTGTGGTCCGGGTAGACCAGCGATGCTGGGCACCTCGCGGCGGACCGGCCATCCGTGCTCCACGCCCCAGTCCACGACCTGACGGGTCAGCTCGGCGGTGACCCGGGCGGCGGACCAGTCGGTGAAATCCAGTGGTGCCAGGTAGCGCTGCAGCGACGCTGCCGCCCGCCGTGACCGCTCTATCACGTCCACACTGGAACGATAGTGCCTGGGATGACTCCGGACGCGCTCCATCTGGCACTCGGGCGATGGGAAGTGTCAGCCGTGGAGGTCCGCGCCTTCACCAGCGACAAGATCCTCGGCAATCTTGCGCAGCAGCCTGAGAAGTAGGTCGGCCAGGAGGACGGTCTCGGCGGCTTCGGTGGGGTCGGAGTAGTACGCGGCGATGGCTCGATGGGTTCTTGAACACCCCGATGGCGCCTTTGAAGAGCTCCATCTGGGCCACCGACTCGCCTGGGTCAAGGTCATCGCGCCAGAGCGGGCCGGCTTGGTCGCTGGGGTTCTTCGGCGGGCGGAACGCTTCCTGCATCAGCTTGGTCCCCACCAGGCTGTCGGAGAGCCCGGCGCGGCGACGGACCTGGACCTCGACCTCCTTCATCGCCGTGAACGCCGTCGTCTCGTAGTCGCCGCGCAGGAACTGGGGCCGGGCGGTGAACTCCAGTTCATAAACGAGGTCGACGTCGAGCCGCTCGACCGCCCGAAGCCAGTGGGCACCGTGACGTAGGAACTCACGACCTCGCCGGGTGGTGGTGAACGCCTCGGCGGCGGTCTGGTCAACGGTCCAGGCCATCAGGCACTTGGCCTGCAGCCAGCCCCATGCCTCCGACAGGAGCTGAACCGTCTCCGCCGACCTGTCTCCCGGCAGCGCGGATCTCAATCTGCTCCTAGCCGCACTGAAGGCACTTCAGGAGATGCCGGCATCCGGCGAGACGTGTTCACCCCGGCAGCCCGGCTCGGGTTCGCGCACCCGGCGATGGACGGCGGGACACTTATCCATTCGGAACTCAATCCGGCGAACCTGATCGTGACACCACTCGGCCTTCGCATCGTGGACTGGGCGTGGGCAACGAAGGCCGCCGCATGGGTCGAACTCGCGTTGCTCGTCCCATGGCTGATCGGCAGCGGCCACAGCGCCGAACAGGCAGAAGAGTGGATAGCGCAGCTTCCCGCATGGACTGCGACTGACCGTCAGGTCTTGGACGACTTCGCGTCAAAGAACGCGACGAAGTGGGCGGCCAAGTCCCGGCAGAAAACCGAGCGCTGGGTACGCGACCTCGCAATGTGGACCGGCGAGTGGGCGGATCACCGGACCGACGGCCATCAGCCAGCCTGCGAGTCACAGCGCGGGAGCACCCCCTCGTGATGTGGGCGCCGGTAGCGGTAGGACCAGCGTCTCAACTAGCCAGCAGTCCCCACTCGGGGCCGCAAATCAGGTCACGCAGCCGGGCGGGTCCATGCCGGTCCAAACCCAGAGCCAGCCGCGCTGCTCCCAATCTGCTCCCAATGTAAGCCGCACACACGGCGAAGCCCATTACCGACTATTGCGGTAACGGGCTTCTGACCTGCACAAACTGAGAGTGGGCGATGCTGGTATCGAACCAGCGACCTCTTCGGTGTGAACGAAGCGCTCTCCCACTGAGCTAATCGCCCTCAGCGCCACTGACTCTACCCGATCGTGGAACCGGACCGGAAATCCGGGGTCAGTGCGCTTCGAGGTAGTCCATGGCCTCGGCCACCACGTCGATGCCGAGGCTGTACTTGAGGGACAGCCAGACCACCGTGGCCACGAAGACCAGGCCGACGGAGCCGAGCACGATTCGCACGAGCAGCGATTGTTTCGTCACCCAGCGTGTCCATCCGTGGACGTGTCGGCGGGTGAAGCCGAGCAGCCGTCGCGCCCAGTGGTATTCGACGGCCCAGATGCCCAGGCCGGCGATGACCAGCAGCCAGCCCGGCCCGGGAAGCGGGATGAGGGCGATGCCGATGGTCACCACGATCGCGCCGGCGATCGCGATGAAGATCTTGAGTGCGATCCGCCCGGTGGGGTTGGCGCGGATGAGGTCGAGGGTCAGGGAGATCCGTTCACGCCAGCGAGGGCGGCGCGGCGGGTCCTGCACGGCGGTGCCACCGCCACGTCCGACGGTGGCGTCGTCACTGCCACCAGCACCGGCGCCGCCGTGCCGGCCGGCACCCGCGCGGTCGCCACCGGACCGACCGGCGTCGGACGCCGGCCGACCGGCCCGTTCGGGCTGCTCCATCGGCACTCCGTACCCCCGCTTTTCGGCTGTCCGGACCGCGACTTTCGGCGGGCCTGGCGCCGCCGCCGGATCCACTGAGGATTGCTTCGTCACCATTTCACCCCCCAGTGTCGCCCGGGCCCGTCACTGCAACGGCCGACTGGACGTTACCGGAGTAAGTCGACGACTGAGCCACCCGATACCGGGCGGGATCACACACTGGGCAGAACCGGAAATTCTACATGAATGCTTTCATTCACGCGGTTTTTCCGTCCCCCTTCCCACCACTGGGTGAAGTCAGCGTATGGCGGAGCGTAGCCAGAGGTAGCACCTGAGTATGGGAAAAGCGGGACACGCGCGTTCCGCAGCGGTGCCGGGGGGAGAACGTCCATGAGTGTCATCCGACCGACGACCGTAGAGGTCGAGACGTCGCTAAGGCTCGTCGCACCTGACGCCACCGCCTTGCCGGTGCGTGCCAGTCTGCGTTACGACCCTGCTGACCCGTATGCGGTCCATGTCCTGTTCCATGCCGAATCGGCAGGGGGCGAGGCGGTGAGTTGGTCGTTCGCTCGCGAACTTCTGGTCACCGGCCTGGACGAACCGGCAGGCATCGGGGATGTGCGGGTCTGGCCCTGGGCCACACCGCGCGGTGACTTCGTCGCGCTGGCCCTCTCGTCACCGGACGGCAACGCCCTCTTCGAGGTGCCGCGCAGCGTCCTGGTGCGTTTCCTTCGACGGACCTACGTCGTCGTCCCGCGCGGCCGTGAGGCCGAGCACCTGGACGTCGACACGGCGGTGACCCGGCTGCTCGCCGGTCGCTGACCGCCCGAACGGGCAACACCGGCCACACCGGGGCCGCGCGGATCTGCCGAGTCCGCGCGGCCCCGGCACACCTCCAGGGGGTACGCGGGCAGCCCGTCCCGGGTCGGCCGGTGCTCAGCCGTGCGTGGTGATGCCGCCGTCGACCGGAATGACCGCTCCGGTGAGGTAGGCGCCGGCACGCGACGAGAGGTAGATGGCGGTGCCGGCCATGTCCTCGGGGCGTCCGATGCGGCCCAGCGGCACCTGCTGCTCGATGGCGGTCCGGCTCGCGGGGTCTTCCAGCGCGAACGCCATCATCTTGCTCTCGAACGGGCCGGGCGCTATCGCGTTGACGGTGATCTGCTCACCGGCGAGTTGGTGGGCGAGGCTGCGGGTGAGCATGTGCACCGCGGCCTTGGTGGCCGAGTACGCGTACACCTCCATCATCGGCACCCGGATGCCGTCGATCGACCCGATGTTGATCACGCGGGCCGGGTCGTCGGCGCTGGCGGCGGCGCGCAGCGCCGGCAGCAGCGCGGTGGTGAGCCGGAAGACGGCCTTGACGTTCACCGCCCAGAGCTTGTCGAACGCGGCTCCGGGGTACTCCTCCAGCGGTGCGCCCCAGGTCGCGCCGGCGTTGTTGACAAGCACGTCGAGGCGGTCGACGCGCTCGCGTACGGCGGCGGCGAGCGTCTCGGCGCCGGTGTCGTCGCTGAGGTCGGCGGGGATGGCCTCGCATCGGCCCTCGGCGGAGAGGGTCGTGGCGACCGCCTCGCAGACGTCCGCCTTGCGGGACGAGATGATCACGTGTGCGCCGGCCCGGACGAAGCCCTGGGCGATCATCAGCCCGATCCCCCGCGACCCGCCGGTGACCAGGACCGTCTTACCTTCGACCGAGAACAGTTGCGTCATGCCCATCCCATCGCGAGTCGGCGGGGGCCGTCGGGGCGGTCGGTTGGCCGGCGGATGCCGGGTGGACCGCGGACGGACGGCACTACCGCCGGGTAACGTAGCCCGGCCGCCGGGACCGGGACAAGCCCGTGGCACGCCACGGATTCCGCCGCGAACGTCGATCGGGATGCGGTGACCTGCGGTTCGGGCTACCGTCGCAGGCGATGGTCACCACCGATCCCTCCCCCGCGCCACCGATCGGAACGGCGTCACCCGTCACCGACGAGATAGCCACGTTCGCGCTGGCCGACCTTGCCGGTGCCCCGGGCTGGCGACGGCCGGTGATCGTCGAGCGCGATCTGTTGATTCTGACCACGCGTGGGCACGGCGACGCGGAACTCGACTTCCATCTGCTGCCCTGCCGGCCGGGCACGCTCCTGCGGGTCCGCCCCGGCCAGGCGCTGCGCTGCGCCGGCCGACAGTTCGACGCCACAGTGGTCGCCTGGGAGCCTGAGGCGCTGCGCGGCTTCGACGTCGACCTGGCCACGACCGCCACCTGGCGGCAGTTGGCCGGCGAGGACGAGGACGCGGTGATCAGCGAGGTGAGCCAGTTGGCGGTGGACTGCCGGCGGCACCCCGACGGCCCCGCCGCCCGGGCCCTGCTCCGGCACCAACTGGCAGTGCTGCTGCTGCGGCTGGCCGTGGCGCACGTCGACCGGTCGCCGGCCCGACCCGAGGACGAGACGTTCCACAGGTTCCGCCGGGAGGTGGAGCACAGCCACCCGCACACCCGGCGGGTGGAGGACTATGCCGCCGAGCTCGGCTGCTCGGTGCGGACCCTGACCCGCGCCTGCCTGGCCATCACCGGTCGCAGCGCCAAACAGGTCATCGACGAGCGCGTCGCCTTGCAGGCCAGCCGGTTACTCGCCGCGACCGACCAGCCGATCGCCCAGATCGGCAGGCATCTCGGCTTCTCCGAGCCCACCAACTTCGGCCGCTTCTTCACCCGGGAGGTCGGGGTCAGCCCCGGCACGTTCCGGGCCGCCCGGGAGCAACCGGCGGCCAGCCGGGTGGTGCGGCCCCGACCGCCGGTCGAGTCGGCGGGCGCCAACGGCGGCCGGTTCCGCCCCGGCACCCCCGGCGAACCAGCGGACGGCGGGCACGCCACGAGGTCCGGGCCGCCCGCCGGAGGTCCGGGCGGCACCGGCCGGGCATGATGGCACTGTGCAGATCTCCGCGCGCGGCGACTACGCGGTACGGGCGGCGCTGAGCCTCGCCACCGCGTACCCCTCGCTGCTGTCCACCCAGGCCATCGCCGCGGAGCAGGACATGCCCCGCAAGTTCCTGGAGGCGGTCCTGGCGGATCTGCGCCGGGCCGGCATCGTCCGCGCCCAACGCGGCGCCGAGGGCGGCTACACCCTGGCCCGCCCGCCACGCGAGGTGACAGTCGGCGCGGTTCTGCGCGCCGTCGAGGGCCCGCTCGCCGGGGTACGCGGACTGCGCCCCGAGGAGACCCGGTACGAGGGCTCGGCGGAGAACCTGCCCGGCCTGTGGGTGGCGGTGCGCGCCGCCGTGCGGCGGGTCGTCGACGAGGTGAGCCTCGCCGAGATCGTCAGTGGTCGACTGCCCGCGCACGTCCGCAAGCTCACCGCGCTGCCCGACGCGTGGGAGCCCCGCTGACCCGGGGTCGGCTCACCGCGTCCACACCACCTCCTCGGTGCTGAGCCGGGGCAGCCGCGGCTCCCAGGCGTCCGGGCCGGGGCGGCCCAGGTTGAGCAGCAGCAACGCCTCGTGCCGACCGTCGGGGAAGAACTCGCCTGTCACCCCGGCCGCGTCGAACCCGGCCATCGGCCCGGCGGCCAGCCCGGCGGCGCGGACGCCCACCAGCAGGTAGCCGATCTGGAGGGTCGCGCTGAACCGGGCCTGCTCGGCGCGGGACGGACTGTCGCTCAGCCAGTCGCGGGCCTGCGGCCGGTGCGGGTACAGCTCGCGGCGGTGGCGGCGAGCACGACAAGGGCGGCAACGGCGGCGAGGGTACGCGGAAGGGCACGACGGGGTGGGGACATGAGGAGTCTCCTGATCTGTCCACCATGGGAGCGGGGACGCCCGGATGAGGGCGTGCTGGCACGCTGCTCCGCGTTGAGCGGGCGGGCGATGGGAGTGCGGCGCTGGAGCCGAGCCGGATGGACCGGTCAGCTCAACAGAGCGCGCTCGCGTGCCGGACCAGGTCGACGTGCACACGAGCGGTGAGGAGAAGCTCGTCCCGCTGCGACACGACCCCATGCTGCCGGGGATCGGAACGAGCGGTCAACGACCTTCCAGAAGATGAGACTTCTATCGCTGGCGATGTTAGGAACCACTCGGAGCAGCGCTTACCTTGCCGCAACACCTATCTGGTGGATAGAGATTCCGGTGCACGGATGGGGCACCGTCCAGGACGGACAGCGAGAGGGTTTCAAAAGTTGCTGGTTCGGGAATGTTCGATCTCGACACGGCAGGGAACGGTGACGAGGGGAGACCTCCGATGGGCCTCATGTTTCGTAAGCGCAAGAAGTACGGTCCGATCATCCTGAACTTCACCGAGAACGGCTTCTCCTCGTGGAGCATCAAGATCGGTCGCTGGTCCTGGAACTCCAAGGCTCGCGCGCACCGGGTCGACCTGCCGGGTCCGCTGTCCTGGAAGCAGGACAAGTCCCGGTCGTAACCATCCCGGGAGTCGAGCGGGGTGCCGGTGATTCACCGGCACCCCGCTCGGCGTCTGCACCCCAACCCCCAAGCCCGTCCCACCCCGCCCCCCACCCTCGCGATCTTGCAGTTTCTGTTGTCGATTCGCGAGGTGTGCCCCTTGTGTCGCCGCAGCAAGTGCAAGATCGCGAGGGCTGGGCGCGGAGGACCTAGCGGGTTGCGGTGATGGTTTCGTCGCCGGCCAGGCGGCCGGACTCACGCTCGCGGCGCAGGACGCCGGCGTCGAGCAGGTCGGTGAGGGCGAGGTTGGCGTCGGCGGCACGGTAGACGGTCGCGGTGAGGGTGTGCCGGCGCAGCTCGGTGACCTGCCGCGGCCCGCCCGCCCGCAACTCGGCCAGCAGTTCACGGGCCAGCGGTTCGAGGTCGGGATCACCCGCCACGTCCACTGTCGTGCCGGTCGGGTCCAACGGGTCGCGGTAGCTCAGGCCGAGGTCCGCGCCGATTGCCCAGAGCGCGTCACGGACCGCCTCCAGACTCCGGTCGGAGCGGCTGCCGAACGCGACCACACCGGCGGCCTCGCCGCCGGGCAGCACCGGTCCCACCTCGGCGACCAGGGGAAAGCCGGCGGAGACGAGCACGTCTCGGGAGCTGTCGGCGGTGTGCAGCAGCAGCTCTCCGGCCCGGCCGTTCGTCGCGGCGGTGAGCAGTTTCGGCGTCACCGCGCCGGGCAGGTGCACGAACGAGAACAGCGGCGCGCCGGCGGCCCCGGCGGCCTTCACCGCGACCGGTAACCGGTAGGCGTCTCCGGGCAGCAGGTGCACGGTGACCTCGGCGGGCAGCTCAGCCTCGATCGGGCCGAGTCGGGCCGGCAGATCGGCGTCGGCGTCGGCCAGCACCAGGACCGTCACCTGCCGGCCGCGCACCTGGTCGCCGTGCGTGGCGACCAGGCGCAGCGTGGCCTCCGCGCTGCCCGCGTCGACGCCCGCGAGGGCGACGGTGGCCCGCCGGGAGCGGTGCAGGGCTGCGGGCAGCCAGGTCGTCAACTGGCGGACCAGCAGCTCGCGGAGGAATTCGGTGATCCGGTCGGTCGGCATCGGTCCGTTCTACCGTACGGGCGGTCAGGCCGGGACGGAGATCCCCACCCCGCCCCGGGTCTGCCCGCCGTAGCGCTGCCGCTCGGCGTCCAGGTCGAGCCGACCGATCTGCTTGCGGGCGGCAAGCGCGGTGTCGTCGAGCAGGTCGGCTGGGATCAGCCAGACCACCTCGAACTCCAGCCCGTCCGGGTCCTTGCCGTAGAGGCTCTTTGTCGTGCCGTGGTCGGAGGTGCCGGCCAGGGCGCCGGCCGCGGCCAGCCGCTCGGCGGTGGCGGCCAGCTCGTCGAGCGTGTCCACCTCCCAGGCGAGGTGGTAGAGGCCGACGGTGGACCGGCCGGCGGTGGACCGCCCGGCGCTCGTACCGATCTCGAAGAGACCGAGGTCGTGGTCGTTCGTGGAGTCGGGGGCCTGGAGGAACGTGGCGCCCCGGAAGCCGTCCGGGGTCATCGCCACCGGGCGGAAGCCCAGCACGTCGCTGTAGAACGCGACGCTGCGGGCGAGGTCACTGACGTAGAGGACCGCGTGGTTGAGCCGGTGGATACCCATGACCCGAGACTATCGCGGTTTAGTTGAACATTCAACCATCGGTTGTATGATGGCGGTCATGACCCGCTGGCTTGACCCTGACGAGCAACGCACCTGGCGCGCGTACCTCGCCGTCTCCCGGGTGCTGATGGACACTCTCGACCGCGAGCTGCAACGCGAGGCGGGCATGCCGCACGCGTACTACGAGATCCTCGTTCAGCTCTCCGAGGCACCGGGTCGTCAACTGCGCATGAGCCAGCTGGCCCAGGCGGCGGGGTCCTCCCGCAGCCGGCTCTCGCACGCCGTGGCCCGCCTGGAGGCCGCCGGCTGGGTGCGCCGCGAGGACTGCCCCACCGACCGGCGCGGGCAGATCGCGCAACTCACCGACGAGGGTTTCGCGACCCTCGAGGCCGCCGCACCGGGCCACGTCGAGGGGGTACGCCGGCACTTGTTCGACGCGTTGAGCCCGGCCCAGGTCGACCAGTTGCGCCGAATCAGCGAGACCCTGGCCGACCACCTGACCAGATCCTGACCAATCGACACCGGCGCGGGTCTTGTACTTACCGTCGTCGGATGAGCACGATGGGGCGTGTCTTCCGGCTTCGGTGAACTGACTGATCAGGCGCACCACCTCGTGTCCTCCGGCGATCTTGCCGGCGCACAGCAACTGCTGTCCGACGCGCTCACCGACGCCGACCCCCGCCCGGCCAATGCCACCCCCGAGCTGGCCGAGGCTGCCAGCCTCCAGGCGCGGGTGCTGATCGCCCTCGGTGAGCCGCACTCGGCCCGAGGGTGGGCCGCCTTCGCGTACGCGGCCACCACCCGCCTGCACGGCCGCGCCGACCCGCGCACGGTGGCCGCCGCGGCGACTCTGGCCGCGGTGCTGCACCGGGTCGGCAGCCACTCCCGGGCGGCGCGGCTCTACCAGGAAGTCATCATCGAGTTGACGGCGCAGGACGGCCCGGAGTCGCTGCGGGTGCTCGCCGCGCACGCCGACCTGGCGACCGTCGAGTACGCGCGCGGTCAGTGCACGGTGGCCCGCGACCGCCTCCAGGACGCCTGGGAGCTGCACCGCGAGGTGTACGGCGACGGGCACCCCAGCGGCATCAAGATGCTGGCGCGGCTCGGGGGGATGCAGCGCGACTGCGGGCAGTTCGCCGAGGCACACGACAACCTGGCGCTCGCCCGTGAGCTGTGCCGGCAGCACCTGCCCGCCGACGACCCGCTGGCCGCCCAGGTGGCAGCCCTGGCCCGGGCGGCGGCGAATCCCAACCACGCCTGCTCGGACGATCCGCCCACGGCCCGGGACACGCCTGTCGTCCCGGCCGCCCGCGTCCCACCGCCCGACGACGGGCCAGCGGAATCCGGCTACCACCCGCCGGCCGCCGCGACCCACCAGGGCGGGGCGGTGCCGAACCCCCGGCTGCCCTCCGACGAAACGGTCGGATCGACCGGCGGCAGATGGTCGACCGAACCGGTGGACGAGCCCTCGCCGTACCCCACCGACCCTCCGGTGCCCCCGTCGGTGGTCGGGCTGGCCGGCGGCACCGAGGAGCAGCCCGGGGTGTACCGGCTGCACCGTCCGGCCACCCCCACCGACCCGTACGCGTCCCCCGGCCCGTATGCGTCACCCGACCCGCACTCGCCGTCGAACCCGTACCCACCGTCCGACCCGTACTCGCAGGCGGAGCCGTACGGGCCGGTCGAGCCGTACACGCCGTCGCGGTTGTTGCCGGTGCCCGTGCACCGCGCGCCGCCGGAGCAGCGCAACCGGCTGGTGCCGGTGCTGGTGGCGGGCGTGGTCGTGGTGCTCCTCGGCGCGGCAGCGGTGATCGCCGGGGTGGCCCGGGTGGACGGCGACGACGAGCCGACCCCGCCGCCGGCCAGCGCCTCCTCCACCGCCGGCGCGTCGGCCAGCACCGCGCCCGCCCCGAACGGCGCCGCACCCACGTCGGCCGCTGCCGCGGCGCCGCCCGGCACCCCACCCAGCGCGGTGACCCTGCGGGACACGCGGGACAGCATCGCGCTGAAGTGGACCTACCCGGCCGGCAGCGAGGGCCCGGTGGTCATCGCTGGCGGCCGCACCGGCCAGACCCACAACATCTTCGCGACGCTGCCCGCCGGCACCACCAGCTACGTCATCTACGCGCTCAACCGCACCAACGACTTCTGCTTCACCATCGCTGTCGCCTGGTCCACCGACACCGTGGCCCGTTCCAAGCAGGTCTGCACGAGCCGCCGCTGACTTGCCCGCCCCGGCCCCGCCCGCGACTGCCCAGCCGGTCGCGCCCAGCCCGCCACCGCCCATACCCACTGCCGGCACCGGCCGCCCGTCACGCCCGCCGGGGGGCACCCCGACCTCACTCAGCGTGACCGCACCCGTCCACGAAGCAGCCGTGACCGTCGGTGACATCCGACGTGCCTAACCGCGCTACTGCCCGGCCTTTGCTCTGCATACCTATCTGCACCACCTCAACTGAGCAGGTAAAACGTCAGGATCGCCGCTTCGGCACGCGCCGAAGAGCATCACGTCGCGTAGCTGTCGCATCCGCGGGTGCAGAGCAAAGGCTCACTGGTGGATGAGTGGGGGCCGGTCGGCGTCACGGGCTGTCGACAAGTGGGCGTCGCCGGCGGGCACCGCTGGCAGCAGCAGGCACACGCGTAGTCCCCGCTGCTCCGGAGCGTCGGTCAGGGTGATGCTGCCGCCCGCCCGTCGGACCAACTCCCGGACGATGGCGAGCCCCAGGCCGGCGCCCCCGTCGTCGCGGGCCCGCCCGTCATCCAGCCGGGTGAACCGGTCGAAGACCCGCTCCCGGTCCGCCACCGGGACGCCCGGGCCGTCGTCGGTCACCGTCACCAGGTGGTACGCCCCCACGCCAGACCCGGCCGCCGTCGACGTCGCCTCGGCCGCGAGCACGACATCGCCCCGCGCGTGCCGTACCGCGTTGTCGACCAGGTTGGCCAGCACCCGACGCAGCTCGTCGACGGTGCCGATCGTCCAGAGCGGCCCCGCCGGAGGCGTCACCCGCACCGGCGGCGACGGGTAGCGGGCGGCAACCTCGGCCAACAGGGCGCCCAGCTCCACCGGGCCGGTCCCCCGGGTGGGCGGGGTCTCGTCCAGGCGGGCCAGCAGCAGGAGATCGTCGACCAGGCGACTCAGCCGGTCGGTGTCGGCGAGCAGGTTGGCGGTCACCGCCGTCCAGTCGGTCTGGTCGGCGAGGCGCTGGGCCACCTCCAGCTCGGTCCTGATGTTCGCCAACGGGCTGCGCAGCTCGTGTGCGGCGTCGGAGACGAAGGCCCGCTGCCGGACCCGGGCGGATTCCAGCCGGCCCAGCATGCCGTTGAGGGTGACCGCCAGGCGGTGGATCTCGTCGGCCGACGCCGGCACCGGCAGCCGGCCGGTGCCGGCCCTCCCGGTGATCTCCTCCGCGCCTCGACGCAACGCCTCGACCGGCCGCAGGGTCGCACCCACCACCCGCCAGGCCACCGCGGCCAGCACCGCCACCAGCAGCGGGAACGCCACCAGCAGGATGGTGCGGACCACATGGGTGCTGTGCCGTACGTCGGCCATCGAGCGGGCGACCAGAACGGTGAGCGGGTCGGCAGCGGTGCCGGCGGGTACGGCGACCACCCGGACCGGGCCGTTGAGCCCGACCCGCTCGGCCGGAACCTCCAACCGCTGCCGGCCGTCGCGGTGCAGCCGCTCCGGGCGGACCATCGGCACCAGACGGTCGGCGTCGATCGAGGCCGCCCGGATCCGGCCCTGCCCGTCGACGACCTGCACGCGGACCTGCCCGCCGGCCACCGGCAGCGGGTCGGGCAGCGCGTCCTCGGCGGCGAGCAGCGCGACAGCGTCGGCGGTGCGGAACGCTTCGGTGTCGACGGTGCGCTGAAGCACGAACCCGAGCGCGCCGAGCAGCACCACCCCGCCCAGGGCCAATCCGATGGTGAGGCCGACCACACCGATCGCCAGGAGCCGCCCGCGCAGCCCGAGGACCGGCATCCGGCCGAGCCCGACCCGACCGGTGGGTGCCGGGCCGCCGGTGGTCACGTCGCCAACCGGTAGCCGGCGCCCCGGACCGTCTCCAGCCGGTCCCGGCCGAGCTTGCGGCGCAGGTAGCCGACGTACACCTCGACGGCGTTCGGCGCGGTCTCGAGGCTCGCGTCCCAGACGTGGTCCAACAACTCGATCTTGGAGATCACCTGGCCCGGTCGGCGCATCAGGTAGTCGAGCAACGCGAACTCCCGCGCGGTCAGCACCACCTCGGCGTCCGCCCGGGTGACCCGACGGCGCGCCGGGTCCAACCGCAGGTCACCGACCGCCAGCACGGCCGGACGCTCCGGTGCTCCCCGACGCAGCAACGCCCGCAGTCGGGCCAGCAGCACCACGTACGAGAAGGGTTTGGTCAGGTAGTCGTCGGCACCGCAGTCGAGGCCGTCGGCCTGGTCGTACTCGCCGTCCTTCGCGGAGAGCATGAGCACCGGCAGCCAGTACTGCTCGGCGCGAAGCCGCCGGACCAGCTCGTAGCCGGACAGGCCGGGCAGCATCACGTCGAGGATCATGGCGTCGTACCCGCCGTGCCGGGCCGCGTCGAGGCCGGCCGGGCCGGTCGCCGCCACGTCCACAGCGAACCCCTCCGCCTGGAGACCGCGTTGCAGGGCGGCTGCCAGCCGGACCTCGTCCTCCACCACAAGCACGCGCACAGCTCAAGGGTGCCACCCGGGTCAATCGGCGCGGTTCGGTGTCCTCAGCGCGTTCACAGCACCGAGGGGGCAGGATGGCCGCAGGAGGTGCCACCATGTCCGTCCTGAGAAGCCGTCCCGTCCTTCGTTGGCTGGTCCCGGCCACCGCGGCCGTCGCCGTCATCGGCGGGGGCGCGGCGATCGGCACGTTCGCCGCCGAGGCGGAGCCGAGCCTGCCGCCCCGAACCGCCGCCCAACTGCTGGTCGACCTGCAGACGTCCCGGCTGGAAGGGCTGTCGGGGACCGTTGTGCAACGCGCCGATCTCGGCCTGCCGTCCCTCGCCGGGCTGGTACCCGGCAACGAGCTGACCACCCTGCTGACCGGCACCCACACCCTTCGGGTCTGGTACTCCGGCCCGGACCAGCAGCGGGTCGCGCTGATGGACACCCTGGGTGAGCAGGACATCATCCGCAACGGCCGGGAGCTGTGGACCTGGCAGAGCCGCAGCAACACCGCCACCCACCGCACGCTTGGCGGCGACGCCGGAGCCTGGAAGCCCGCCCCCGACCCGGCGGCGAGCCTGCCGGCCACCCCGCAGCAGGCCGCCGACCTGGCGTTGGGCGCGATCGACCCGACCACCGAGGTGAGCGTCGGCCGGTCGGCGACGGTCGCCGGGCAGGACGCGTACGAGTTGGTGCTCCAGCCGCGCGACGGCGACTCGCTGGTGAGTCAACTGCGGATCGCCATCGACGCGAAGCAGCACGTGCCGCTGCGCTTCGAGGTGCTCGCGAAGGGCAGTGACCGGCCGGCGTTCGAGGTGGCCTTCACCCAGGTCGACTACCGCCGCCCGGACGCCGACCAGTTCACCTTCAACCCGCCACCCGGCGTGACCGTCACCGAGGAGAAGGCCGAGCGGCCGGCCGCCGGTAAGCCCGGCCACGCCGCGCCGACGGGTGACCCGCAGGCACGCGCGGTGGGCTCTGGCTGGACGACGGTGCTTGTCGGCCGCCTCGAAGGCGCCGACGTCGGCGGGAAGACCCCCGCGAAGCCCTCGGCGACCCCGGGTGGCTCCGGGCCGGACGTCGACGTGTCGAAGCTGCTCGGCGCACTGCCGGCGGTCAGCGGCGACTGGGGCAGCGGCCGGCTGCTCACCAGCAAGCTGTTCAGCGTGCTGCTCACCGACGACGGCCGGGTGCTCGCCGGAGCCGTCACGCCGGAGCGGCTCTACCAGGCCGCACGCGGCTGATAACTCCGCGGTGATCGCGCCGGGTCGACCTGACGGTCGGCCCGGCGCGTCGCTGTGGTCAGGAAGAGGTCAGGAGACGCCGAGGGCGCTGAGGTACGCGTCGGCGAGGACCGCGTGGCCCGGCAGGTACGGGTGAACCCGGTCGTCGGCCCAGCGCGTCGCCGGACTCACCGCGAGCACCCTGTCGAACGCCGCCTGGTTGGCCACGTGCACCGCGTCGAACTCGGTGGCCAACCTCGCCACGACCGCCGCGTACCGGTCGGTGTCGGCGCGTTGCGGGTCGCTGCGGTCCGCCTCGATGAGAAACGGGTCGCCGAGGATCAGCCGGCAACCGGTCGCGGCAACGGCCCGACGCAACAGGTCGCGAAGGCCGCGCTCGTACTCCTCGATGCCGACTGCCTCATGCTGCCGGTCACCGTAGTGCCGCCAGATGTCGTTGATGCCGATGAGCACCGCCAACCAGTCGGGGCGTTCGGCGATGGCGTCGTCGTCCCACCGTGCGGCCAGGTCCCGTACCGTGTCGCCGCCCACACCCCGGTTGACCCAATCCAGCTCCAACTCCGGGTGCCGCGCGTCGACCAGGGCGCGCACGAGGCTCACATATCCGCTGCCGTAGGGCGCGGCGACGTCGCGTCGACCACAATCGGTGATGCTGTCCCCGATGAAGACCACCCGTTGCCCGGTCCGCAGGATCATCCGCCGCTACCTCGCGATCACCGGCGCACCGAACCGCCCGGCTTGGTGAGCACCGGCGGAACGCGCTATCTTCAACAGTTCGAAGGCACAAAAAAGAACGGCTAAAAGCCGTTCCTGCAAAGGATTCTAATCTTTAGGGAGACGGCTTGTCAAGGCACTCCGGCGGTTCCGGCGAATTGCCGCTCGACGACGAGATCGGTCGCGAGCAGGAGTACGTCTCGATGCTCTACGGCCGGCTGGACGAGTTGCGGGAGCAGGCCGCTCACCGGCTGACCGCCGAGCTGCACAACACCGGCGGCACCCTGCAGGACCGCTCGCAGCGCGACAGCTCGGTGGCGATGTACGCCGATCAGGTCGAACAGTTCTCCGCTGTGGAGAACGGCCTCTGCTTCGGTCGTCTCGACGGCGACGACGACTCCCGCCGCTACATCGGCCGGATCGGCATCTTCGACACCACTGGTGACTACGACCCGCTGCTCATGGACTGGCGGGCCCCCGCCGCGCGCCCCTTCTACCTCGCCACCGCCGCGAACCCGCAGGGCGTACGCCGTCGCCGGCACCTGCGCAGCAGGCAACGCAAGGTGACCGGGCTCAACGACGAGGTGCTCGACATCGACACCGCCTCCCCCGGCGCCCACGAGGACCTGACCGGTGAGGCGTCACTGCTCGCCGCGCTCAACGCGGGCCGTACGGGCCGGATGCGCGACATCGTCGAGACCATCCAGGCCGAGCAGGACGAGGTCATCCGGGCGGAACTCCCTGGCGTGATGGTGGTCCAGGGCGGCCCGGGAACCGGCAAGACCGCTGTCGCGTTGCACCGGGCGGCCTACCTGCTCTACACGCACCGTCGGGAACTCTCCAGCCGCGGCGTGCTGCTGGTCGGCCCGAACGCGACCTTCCTGCGCTACATCTCCCAGGTGCTGCCGACGCTCGCCGAGACCGGCGTGCTGCTGCGTACCCAGGGTGATCTCTTTCCCGGGGTGAGCGCCCAGCGGACCGAGCCGGCCGAGACCGCGGCGCTCAAGGGCCGCGCGGTGCTGGCCGAGGTGCTGGCGTTGGCCGTGCGGGACCGGCAGTGGGTGCCGGACGAGCCGCTGGAGATCGAGGTCGAGCGGGAGACGCTCACCCTCGACGCGGAGATCGTGCGCGCAGCCCGGGACCGGGTCCGCCGCGCCGACCGACCGCACAACCTGACCCGTGCGCTGTTCGACGTGGAGATCGTCCACGCGCTCGCCGATCAGGTGGCCGAGCGGATCGGTGCCGACCCGCTCGGCGGGGACAACCTCCTCGACGAGGCGGACCGGGCCGAGATCCGCCGCGAGTTGCGCGAGGAGTCCGAGATCCAGGCGGCCCTCGACCAGCTGTGGCCGGTGCTCACCCCGCAGCAGTTCCTCGCCGACCTGTACGCCGACCCGGACCGGATCGCCGCCGCCACGCCGATGCTCACCGACGACGAGCGGGCACTGCTGCGGCGCGAGCCCGGCGGCTGGACGCCTGCCGACGTCCCGCTGCTCGACGAGGCCGCCGAACTGCTCGGCGAGGACGAACGTGCCGCCGCCGCCCGGCGGGACCGCATCCGGATGATGGAACGCGAGTACGCCGAGGGCGTGCTCGAGATCGCGCGGGGTTCCCGCTCGATCGACGTCGAGGACGAGGCCGAGGGTGGTGAGATCCTCGGCGTCACCGACCTGATCGACGCGGATCGGCTGCTGGAACGGCAGGAGGAGGCCGACCGGCTGACCACCGCCCAGCGGGCCGCCGCCGACCGCACCTGGGCGTTCGGCCACGTCATCGTGGACGAGGCGCAGGAACTCTCGCCGATGGCCTGGCGGCTGCTGATGCGCCGCTGCCCGAGCCGGTCGATGACGATCGTCGGTGATGTGGCCCAGACCGGGGCGCTCAGCGGCACGCCGTCCTGGGCGGACGCCCTCGCCCCGTATGTGGAGCAGCGGTGGCGGCTCACCGAACTGACTGTCAGCTACCGCACTCCCGCCGAGATCATGGCGGTCGCCGCCGACGTCCTGGCCGAGATCGACCCGGCGCTGCGGCCGCCGCGTTCGGTGCGGGAGAGCGGCGTACCGCCGTGGGACCGGACCGTCCCCGACGGGCGGTTGGCGGCGGAGCTGGTCGCCGAGGCCACCCGGGAGGCGGCCTTGTTGACCGAGGGCCGACTCGGGGTGCTCGTGCCGGCCGGCCGGGCGGGCGAGTTGGGCGCGGCTATCACCGCCGCCCTGCCGGAGGCCGCCGTCGGCGAGCATCCCGAGCTGGAGAGCCGGGTGGTGGTGCTGACCGTCGCGCAGGCCAAGGGGCTGGAGTTCGACTCGGTGCTCGTGGTCGACCCGGACCGCATGGTCGCCGAGTCCCCTCGCGGACGCAGCGATCTGTACGTAGCCCTGACCCGAGCCACCCAACGCCTAGGAGTCCTCCGCCCCAAAACCTAACCCCTACCCCACCCCACCCCCACCCCACCCCCACCCCACCTTGCGGGGTCGATCATGAGGTTGACGTGGCTGTTGGAGATCACACTCCACGTCAACCTCATGATCACGCTGCCGAAAGGGGGGCAGGTGGGGTGGGTGGGTGGGTGGGTTAGTCGGTGGTGGACGTGTCTTGGGTGGACTTTGCCGGGCCGGTTGCGGAGGTGGACTGGTCGCTGGTGCCACCGCCCCTCGGGGTGCTGAGGCCGCCGGTGGTGGCGTCGCCGGTCGTGGTCGGCGCGACGGTGCCCGGGTGTCGCTCCGGCTGTCGGGCCACCCGGCGTACGCTCGCCGGCCCGGCGGTGCCACCGGTGGTGGTCACGGCACCCTGCCCGCCGACCGGGCCACCGTCGCGCAACACCTGTGGGTCGATCCGTTCCTTCGCCGGATCGAACGGGTCGTCGCGCTGGATCTGACTCTCCACATCGGTGCGGGGCACTGTCACCTCGTCGAGGGCGCCCTTGCCGTACACGCCGCCGGCGATCCGGTCCTCGGCCTCGCGGGCGGCGTCCTGCCGCATGTCGTCCTCACGCACGTCCATCACCTCGCAGAAGCTGTGGAACCGACTGCGTGCCCGGCCACCGGCCGACCAAACCCGGCGGGGCCGGGAGGTCGTCCCCCGCGGTTCACCGTCGCGCCGCCCGGTGGCCGCCTGCCCGCAGTCCGAGATGTCCATGCTGTCCCGCGACCGGTGGGAGATGCCCGCCGGCAGGAGGGGATGACAGCGTGCGCACAGTACGCCGTACCGCCGTCGCGGCCCTGGTGGCCGCGACGGTGACGACCGGGCTCGCGGTGCCCGCTCAGGCGAAACCGCGACCGGACCGGACATTCGACGTGCAGGCCCACCGGGGTGGCCTCGGCCTACGGGTGGAGAACACCCTCGCCTCCTTCGGCAACGCCCTCCAGCTCGGGGTGACCACCCTCGAACTGGACGTGCAGATCACCGAGGACGGCCAGGCCGTCGTCACCCACGACCGCAAGATCAGTGGCACCAAGTGCGTCGACACCGGCCCGGTGACGCCCGGCGACCCGGAGTTCCCGTACGTCGGGAAGTACGTCAACACGCTCACCGTGGCCCAGGTGCGCTCGCTCGACTGCGGTTCGAGGACGCTGCCGGACAAGCCCGGCCAGCTCGCCGTCCCGGGTGCCCGGATGCCGCTGCTGCGTGAGGTCTTCGCGCTGGTCAACCGGTATCGGGCGAAGGACGTGACGCTCAACGTGGAGACCAAGGTCGAGGCCGGCGCACCGACCGAGACCGCCCCCCGGGAGCAGTTCGTCCGGGTCACCGCGGGCGAGATCCGCGCCGCCGGGCTGCTCAAGCAGGTCACCATCCAGAGCTTCGACTGGGGCGCGCTGATGCGGATGCGTCAGGTCGAACCGAAGCTGCCGCTCGTCGCCCTGACCAACTACGACTTCCTGCAGACCGGTCAGCCGGGCGCGTCGCCGTGGCTGGGCGGGCTGGACATCGACGACTTCGATGGCGACCCGATCACCGCGATCCGCAGCTTCGGTGCCAGCGCCTTCTCGCCCGTGCACGGATTTCCGCAGAACGGCACTGTCACCGACCCGGCCTACAAGCCGTACGTCACGAAGGAGATGGTCGCCCAGGCGCACCGCTACGGGATCAAAGTCATCCCGTGGACCGTCGACGACGTGCCGACCATGAACAAGCTGATCGACGACGGCGTGGACGGCATGATCACCGACTACCCGGACCGGTTGCGGGGTGTCCTGGCGCAGCGCGGTTACCGGCTGCCGAAGGCGTACGCCGCGCCGTTCGACATCCAGGCGCACCGGGGCGGGCGGGCCACCCGGCCGGAGAACACCCTGCCGGCGTTCGCGAACGCGCTGTCCAACCGGGCCATCTCCACGTTGGAGCTGGACACCAACGTGACGGCGGACGGCAAGCTCGTGGTGCTGCACGACCGCACCGTCAACGGGTCACACTGCGTCGACACCGCCCCGGTGCGACGCGGTGACCCGAAATTCCCGTACGTGGGCAAGCCGGTACACGAGCTGACCCTGGCGCAGCTCAAGACCATCGACTGCGGCACGAAGACGCTCCCGGAGCTGCCCGCCCAGGTGCCCGCTCCGGGTGCCCGGATTCCGACCCTTGACGAGGTCTTCGCCCTGGTGAAGGCGAGTGGCCGTACCGATATCGGCATGAACATCGAGACGAAGATCAGCCCGGTGGTGAACGACACCGAGCCGTACCGCAGCTTCACCCGCAAGCTCGTCGACGCGATCCAGCGGGCCGGCTTCACCAGCCGGGCCACCATCCAGTCGTTCGACTGGCGCACCATCAGGTACGCCCGGCAGCTCGACCAGCGGATCGGCACCGTCGGCCTGGTCTGGCAGTACGGCCCCACCGAGTGCGCGTCGCTCGCCGACGAGTGCTCACTGGAGGCGGTCTACGGCGACCCGTCGGTGAAGAGCCCGTGGACCGGTGGGCTGGACTGGTGGAAGTACCAGGACCTCGGCAAGCTGACCCGGGCGGCGGGCGCCGGCACGGTGTCCGCCAACTGGCAGGTGCACGACCCGAAGCAGGGCACCGTCGCCTCCGCCGACTGGTACCTGCGGGAGAACCCGGCGTACTTCCACGGACCGGACGTTCGGACCCTCCAGACGCGGTACGACCTGAAGGTGATCCCGTACACCGTCGATGACGCGACGGTGATGCAGCGGGTCATCGACCTCGGCGTCGACGGCATCATCACCGACGACCCGGACCTTCTGGTGAGCGTGGCCAGGCGCAACGGCCTGCGCTGACCGGCCGACCACCCGATCGCCGGCCGGACTTTTCCGGCCGGCGATCGGTGTTACCTGCTCCGGGGCCTCGGGTAGTCGGGGGTTGTCCCCGCCACGAAAGCGAACCGTGCCGTGGCCGAACCGCGGTAGCGGGGCGAGGGAGTGCAGGTACGACTCATCGCATCCTGAGGAGGACCAGATGAGCACGCAGGCTGCTTCCACCCGGCCGATGAACCGGCCCATGAACGACCCGCAGAACCCCGCCTCGATGCGGGACATGCAGACCCAGCAGATGCCGTCCATGCGGGACGGGCACCGAGACCCGATGCCGTCGCCGGGTACGGAGACCAAGCAGGCGTTCCTGACGACGGAATTCTGGGTCTACGCCGCTGCGGCCGCGCTCGTGGTTATCGCCGCGTTCTGGAAGGGCACCACGGCCAACGGCCTGAACATCAACGACCCGAACCGGGCGTGGCTGTTCCTGACCATCCTGACCGGTGGTTACCTGGTCAGCCGTGGTCTGTCGAAGGCCGGCTCCGCGCGCCGGTCCGGCAAGGACCGCGCCAAGCACTGACCCGACGTACGTACGACAGTGGCCTCCGGGAGCATTCCCGGAGGCCACTGTCGTCGTTTGTGGACCGGTTACTCGTCGCCGCCGAAGTCGCCGAAGTCGCCCTCGAACGCGTCCTCGATCATCTCACCGGCGATCATTCCGCCGGCGACGCCGAGGGCCGCCCCGGCGACCATTCCGCCCATGCCGTGCCCGCGGCTGTGCCCGTGACCGTGGCTCGGGGCGTACTGGGAGCGCAGGCTGCCGTAGCGGGACGTCGTCTCACGCAGCCAACCGTCGACGACCTGCGCCCAGTCCACCCGGTCGACGTCGGCGTGCGACACCTGGTAGCGGCCGAACGCGTCGTGGCCGGCGCTGAGGAACCCGCCGCGCTTGTCGCACTCGAGGATGACGTCGACACCGCGCTGGCTGGTCACGAAGGTCAGCTCGACCTCGTTGATCGTGCTCGCGTACTGCGGCGACGCGAAGAACTCGATCTCCTGGTAGAACGGCAGCGTCTGCTGCACGCCCCGGATGTGACCACGCTCCAGGTCGGAGTGCTTGAACCGGAAGCCGAGCCGCTGGAACGCCTCCAGGATCCGCTCGTGCACCGGCAGCGGGTGCACCGCCACCTGGTCCAGGTCGCTCTTGTCGACCGCGCGGGCGATGGCCAGCTCGGTGCGCAGACCCATCGTCATGCCGTGCAGGCGCTGGCCGTACACGTCGGTGATCGGGGTTTCCCACGGAATCGGCAGCTGGAACGGGATCGACAGCTGCTGCTTCGGGGCGAGCTGAAGCGAGCCGCTCACCACCATGCGGTGGAACTCCATGGTGCCCGCGTACTCGGTGTCGTGTCCCTCGACCTCGACCCGGGTGACCAGGCCGATCACCACCTGCTCGATGGCTGCCTCAGCGTCGCCACCGACGAGGTTGACCTGCCCGTCAAGGGTCAGGCCGGGCCGGGTGTTGGGGTTGGTCAGCACGGTGTCCACGCTGGGACCGCCCACACCGAACGCGCTCAACATCTTCTTGAAGACCATCGGAACTCCTGTGCGACGCCGACCGCTCCACGCTGGAGTCGGACGTTGACTCGAACGCACCCTATCCAGCACCCCTGTGAGATGGCTGTGAAGCGCGGCCACACCGGCAGCGCGGTGATGCGGCACGAGCACGAGCGCACGCCGTGGGCGGGGATTCAATCGGGGTCGACGATCACCAACTCGCCGACCTGTTCGCCGATAGTGGTGCGGGCCTCCGCCGGCAGCCCACGATCGGTGATCAGCACGTCGGCAGCCTCCAGCGGGGCGATGGTGGCGATGCCGATCGTCTCCCACTTGGTGTGATCGGCGAGCACCACGAACCGGCGGGCGGCACCGATGAGGCAGCGGTTGACGCCGGCCTCCAGCAGGTTGGGTGTGGTGAACCCGGTCCGTGGGCTGAGGCCGTGCACACCGAGGAACAGCAGGTCGACGTTCAGCGCGCTGATCGCCGCCTCGGCCACCGGCCCGGTCAACGCGTCCGAAGGGGTGCGGACGCCTCCGGTGAGCACGACTGTCTGGTCGGCGCGCGGGTTCTGGTAGAGCGCGTCGGCCACCGGGATCGAGTTGGTCACCACGGTCAGCCCGCGTACGTCGGAGAGGAGCGTGGCCAGCGCGGCGGTGGTGGTGCCGGCGGAGAGGGCGATGGCCATCCCCGGCTCCACGAGCGTCGCCGCGCGCTCGGCGATGGCCCGCTTCTCCGCCTGCTGGCGGATCGACTTGGCGGCGAAGCCGGGCTCCTCGGCCGAGCCCGGCCCGGCGAGGGTCGCGCCGCCGTGCACCTTGTCGACCAGGCCGCGCTCGGCCAACACCTCCAGGTCACGCCGGATCGTCATGTCGGACACGCCGAACCGACTGACCAGGTGACTCACCCGCACCCCGCCGCGTTGACGGATCAGATCGAGGATGGCGGTCTGCCGCTGCTGGGCGAGCATGGGGAAACCTCCTTCGTGCCGTGGCTGTCGTCAGAGTCCGGTCCGATCCTCACGGACCACCGCCACCTCACCGGCCGGCACCGTCAGCTCACCGGCGCAGTGTCCTCCGGTCAACAGCTCGACGCCGCGCGCCGGCAGGCGTACCTCGGTGTCGGTGTGGTTTATCATGAACAGCCAGGTCCGCTCGCCGTCGCGGCGACGGACCACCTCCACCCCGGACGGCGCCGACGCCGCCGGGTGGACGTCGGCCTCGGCGAGCAGCCGGGCCACCAGCCGGTCGGTGGCCGGCTCGTCCAGGCGGGTGCCGACGTACCAGGCGGCGCCGTCGCCCACCCGGTGCCGGGTCAGCGCCGGCACGCCCGGCAAGGGCCCGTCGGTGTACGACGCGAGCACCTCGGCGCCCTCGGCGTGCAGCCATTCCGTCCACACGTCGGCGGTGCTGCCGTCGTCGAGGCGTACCTGCTCGCCCTCGCGCAGCGGGAAGAACTCCTCGGTCCGGACGCCGAGCAACTCCCGGAACGCGCCCGGGTAGCCGCCCAGCCGGATGTGGTCGTTGGCGTCCACGATCCCGCTGAAGTAGGTGACGGCCGCGGTGCCACCGGCCTCGACGTACCGGTGCAGCGCGTCGACGTCGGCGTCCCGGACCAGGTAGAGGGTCGGCACCAGGACGAGCCGGTAGCCGCTGAGGTCGGTCGACGGGTGGACGATGTCGGCGGTCACGCCGGCCCGCCACAGTGAGCCGTACAGGGCCGTGAGCCGGTCGGCGTAGGTGACGTCGACGCTCGGGTGCGAATCCAACTCGACACCCCACCACGCCTCCCAGTCGAACAGGATCGCCACGTCGGCGTCCACCCGGCTGCCGCGTACCTCGGCCAGTGCCTTGAGGTCCGCGCCGAGCTGGCAGACCTCGCGGAACACCTTGGTGTCGGGACCGGCGTGCGGGACCAGCGCGGAGTGGAACTTCTCCGCCCCGGCACGGGAGGCACGCCACTGGAAGAAGAGCACCCCGTCGGCGCCGCGGGCCACGTGCGCGAGGCTGTTGCGGCGTAGCTGCCCGGGCAACTTGGCCACGTTGCGCGGCTGCCAGTTGACGGCGCTCGTGGAGTGCTCCATCAGCAACCACGGGTCGCCGCCGGCGACGCCTCGGGTGTGATCGGCTGCGAGCGCCAACTCGAGGTGCGCCTGCGGGTCGGCGGCGCTCAGGTAGTGGTCGTTGGAGACCAGGTCCACGTCGGACGCCCAGGAGTGGTAGTCCAAATGCTTGATGCCCAGGCCGATCATGAAGTTGGTGGTGACCGGCTGGTGGACCAGTGTCCTCAGCACCTCGCGCTCGGCGCGCAGTTGGGCGCGCTGCTCGTCGGAGGAGAACCGCAGGAAGTCCAGCTGCTGGGTGGGGTTGGCGAAGGTCGGCGCGGTGCGCGGAGGGTTGATCTCGGCCCAGTCGCCGTAGCGCTGGCTCCAGAACGCGGTGCCCCAGGCGTCGTTGAGCCCGTCCAGGTCGCCGTAGCGCTCGCGCAGCCACCCGCGGAACGCCTCGGCGCTGACATCGCAGTAGCAGTGCACGTTGTGGCAGCCCAGCTCGTTGGAGACGTGCCACATGACCACGGCGGGATGCTCGGCGTACCGGCCGGCGACAGCGCGTACCAGCTCCAGGGACCGTTCCCGGAAGACCGGCGAGCTGGGGCAGTACGCCTGTCGTCCCCCGGGCCAGAGGATCGCGCCGTCGGCCCGGCGGGGCAGCGTCTCCGGGTGGGCGCGGGCCAACCACGGCGGTGGGCTGGCCGTGGCGGTGGCCAGGTCGACCTGGATGCCGCCGTGGTGCAGCAGATCCAGCACCCGGTCCAGCCAGCCGAACTCGAACCGCCCAGGGGTGGGCTCCAGCAGTGCCCACGAGAAGATGCCGACGGAGACCAGGTTGACCCCGGCCCGGCGCATCAGGTCGACGTCCTCGGACCAGGTTTCCTCGGGCCACTGCTCGGGGTTGTAGTCGCCGCCGAAATAGATGCTGTCACCCTGCCATCGCCGCATGACAGCTGAGGGTGCACCCGCTGGCCCGTGAAAGTCAACAGGTTCCAACATCGAGCATCTTTCCAACGTTTACCACGTAACGGCCGTATCACGACTGGGTTATCGGAGGCGAACAGCCCTCTTGACAGCGCCCGACTGAAGGGTAACTTGAGGCCCCAATGGCCGTTCGTGTTCGCCAATGTGGATTCTCGGTGGATCTCAATGTGTGATCACGATGCCGGACCTGCCACCACCACCCTGATGGCTGTTGGGCGTAGCTCCTTCTCATCCGCAGGAGGCACAGATGTCCCGTCCCCAATCCCAAGCCGAGTATCTGGCTCGGCTCGTACCGCCCTCAGTCGCCGGCATCAACCGACGATCGTTGCTGGCCGGCGCGGCCGGCACGGGTGCGCTGCTCGGCACCGGCCTGCTCGCCGGTTGCGGCGACGACTCCGGCTCCGGCGGGTCCAGCACTGACGTGTCGCTCGGCTCGAACCAGTCCGACCCGAAGCCCAAGGACGTCCTGGTCAAGGTCACCGACGGGTTCAAGACCTCGTCCGGCGTGCAGGTCGCGGTCAATACGGTGGACCACAACACGTTCCAGGAAAACATCAACAATTACCTACAGGGCAAGCCGGACGACGTCTTCACCTGGTTCGCCGGCTACCGGATGCGCTTCTTCGCGCAGAAGGGCCTGGCCAGCGACATCAGTGACGTGTGGAGCAAGCTCTCCGGCTACTCCGACGCCTTCAAGAAGGCATCCACCGGCGACGACGGCAAGCAGTACTTCGTCCCGGGCACGTACTACCCGTGGGCGGTCTTCTACCGCAAGTCGGTCTGGCAGCAGCACGGCTACCAGGTGCCGAAGACCATCACCGACTTCACCAACCTCGGCGCGCAGATGAAGAAGGACGGGCTCATCCCGATCGCCTTCGCCGACAAGGACGGCTGGCCGGCGATGGGCACCTTCGACATCCTCAACCTGCGGATCAACGGCTACCAGTTCCACGTCGACCTGATGGCCGGCAAGGAGGCCTGGACCTCCGACAAGGTCAAGAAGGTCTTCGACACCTGGGCCGGCCTGCTCCCCCTGCACCAGCCCGACAGCCTCGGCCGCACCTGGCAGGAGGCCGCGCAGTCGTTGCAGCAGAAGAAGAGCGGCATGTACCTGCTCGGCCTCTTCGTCGGTCAGCAGTTCAGCAACGACGAGCAGGACGACCTCGACTTCTTCACGTTCCCCGAGATCGACCCGTCGATCGGCGCCAAGGCGCTGGACGCCCCGATCGACGGTTACATGATGGCCCGCAAGCCCAAGAACGAGGACAACGCGCGCAAGCTGCTGGAGTACCTCGGTGGCAAGGCCGCCGCGGACATCAACCTCAAGAACGACCCGGCCGTCCTCGTCGCCAACAGTGGCGCGGAGGTCGGCGGTTACACAGCGCTGCAGAAGAAGGCCGCCGAGCTGGTCGGGTCGGCGACCGAGATCGCCCAGTTCCTCGACCGGGACACCCGGCCGGACTTCGCCTCCACCGTGATGATCCCGGCGATCCAGCAGTTCATCAAGAACCCCAAGGACATCGACGATCTCACCTCGTCCATCGAGAACCAGAAGAAGTCGATCTTCACTGACTGACGGCGGAAGGGGAAGGACATCGTGTCCGACCTGCCCCTGATCCAAGCGGATCGCGCCGTGCCGCCGCCGGCCACGACCACCTCCACCGGTGGTCGTCGCCGGCGGCTACGGCTCCTGTCCCCAACCGACCGCGTGGTCATCACGCTGATGGTGCTCGTTCCGCTGCTGCTCGTCACCGGATTCGTCTGGATGCCGGCCGCGGCCACAGTGCTGCTCTCCGGCACCAACTGGGACGGCATCGGCCCCCTGAACGAGATCGAGTTCGTCGGCGCGCGCAACTACAGCGACGTGGTGAACATCTACCCGCCGTTCGTGCCGGCGATCCAGCACAACCTGCTCTGGCTGGCGGCGCTGTTCGTGGTCGCCACCCCGTTCGGCATGTTCCTGGCCGTGCTGCTGGACAAGGAGTTGCGCGGCAGCCGCTTCTACCAGACCGCCCTCTACCTGCCGGTGGTGCTCTCACTGGCGCTCATCGGCTTCGTCTGGCAGCTGCTCTACTCCCGGGACCAGGGCCTGATCAACGCCGTGTTCGGCAGCACCATCGACTGGTACGGCGACTCGAACGTCAACATCTGGGCGGTGATGGTCGCCTCCGGTTGGCGGCACGTCGGGTACATCATGCTGCTCTACCTGGCGGGCCTGAAGGGCGTCGATCCGTCGTTGCGGGAGGCGGCGGCCGTCGACGGCGCCTCGGAGAGCCGGACGTTCTTCCGGGTCGTGTTCCCGGTCATGCGGCCCATCAACATCATCGTGCTGGTGGTGACCGTGATCGAGTCGCTGCGGGCGTTCGACCTGGTCTGGGTGGTCAACAAGGGCCGCAACGGGCTGGAGCTGATCTCCGCGCTGGTCACCCAGAACGTGGTGGGTGAGGCGAGCCGGATCGGCTTCGGCTCGGCCCTGGCGACGATCATGCTGGTCGTCTCGCTCGTCTTCATCACCATCTACCTGGCGACAGTGATGAGGGAGAACCGGCAATGAGCACCGCGACCGCCACCCGGCGTACCGAGGACGGGGCCGACCTGCCGCCGCGCCGCCGCAAGCTGACCCCGTCGCGGATGCTGCTGCACGGCTTCCTCATCGTCGTCTCGCTGGCCTGGCTCTTCCCGATCGCCTGGGCGGTGCTCACCTCGCTGCGCTCGTACGACTACACCGCCGCGAACGGCTACGTGTCGTTCGGCGGCTGGACCTTCGACAACTACGTCACCGCCTGGCGGACGGCCGAGTTCGGGCAGCACTTCCTCAACTCGGTGTACATCACCGTGCCGGCGGTGCTGCTCACCCTCTTCCTCGCGTCCTGCGTGGCGTTCGTCATCGCCCGGTTCAGTTGGAGGCTCAACCTCGTCCTGCTCGGAATCTTCACCGCGGCCAACCTTCTGCCCCAGCAGGCGCTGCTCATCCCCCTGTTCCGGCTCTTCACCGAGGTGCCGCTGCCGGAGTTCATGAGCGACTCCGAGTTGCTCTACGACAGCTACTGGGGCCTGATCCTGATCAACGTGGCCTTCCAGTGCGGGTTCTGCGTCTTCGTGCTCAGCAACTACATGAAGGCGCTGCCCCGTGACCTCTACGAGGCGGCGATGGTCGACGGGGCGAGCATCTGGCGGCAGTACTGGCAGGTGACCATGCCGCTGTGCCGGCCGGCCCTGGCCGCCCTGGCGACGCTCGAGGTGACCTGGATCTACAACGAGTTCTTCTGGGCCACCGTCCTCATGCGCACCGGCGACAAGTTCCCGGTGACCAGCTCCCTCAACAACCTGCGCGGTGAGTTCTTCACCGACAACAACCTGGTGTCGGCGGGCAGCGTGCTCGTCGCGATCCCCACCCTGGTGATCTTCTTTATGCTCCAGCGGCACTTCGTTCGGGGCCTGACCTTGGGAGCCTCCAAAGGATGACGATCCTGTACCTGCGCCGCGCGCGAACCAGCCTGGTGCTCGACGCGCGCGGCCCGGGTCTGCCCCGGGTCGTGCACTGGGGCGGCGACGTCGGCCACCTCGACGACGACGGCCTGCTCCAGCTCACCGACGCGACAGTGCCGCCGGTGGTGCCGAGCAGCTTCGACCAGCCGACAGTGCTGTCCCTGCTGCCGGAGGCGAGCGCCGGCTGGAACGGACGACCAGGTCTGGCCGGGCACCGCGACGGACGAGACTGGTCCACCGCATTCCGCCTCGACGGGTTGGAGGTACACGACACCGGGCACGGCCCGGCGCTGCTGACGGTGCGGGCGTCGGACCCGGCCGCCGGGCTGACAGTGACCACCGAGATCACGCTCGACCCGCACGGCCTGCTCATCGTCCGGCACCGGCTGCGCAACGACGGGGACAGCGCGTACGAGCTGCGGGAGCTGACGCCGGTGCTGCCGGTGCCGGCCGTCGCCACCGAACTGCTCGACCTGACCGGCCGGTGGTGTCGGGAACGGTCCCCGCAGCGGCACCCGTGGCAGCACGGCACCTGGGTCCGCGAGGGCCGGCACGGCCGTACCGGGCACGACGCCACGCTGCTGCTGGTGGCCGGCACCACCGGGTTCGGCTTCGGCCACGGCGAGGTCTGGGCGGTGCACACCGCGTGGAGCGGCGACCACGTCACGTTCGCCGAGCGTCGCCCCACCGGCGAGTCGACGATCGGTGGCGGTGAACTGCTGGCCCCCGGCGAGGTCCGGCTCGACCCCGGCGAGTCGTACGAGACTCCCCTGCTCTACGCGGTCTGGTCCGACGCCGGGTTGGACGGGCTCAGCGACGTGCTGCACAGCCACCTGCGGTCCCGCCCCGGGCACCCCCGCTCCCCGCGCCCGGTCACCCTGAACGTCTGGGAGGCGGTCTACTTCGACCACGACCTGGACCGGCTGCGGGCACTCGCCGACCGGGCCGCACAGATCGGCGCGGAACGGTTCGTGCTCGACGACGGCTGGTTCCGGGGCCGGCGCGACGACACCGCCGGACTCGGCGACTGGTACGTCGACGAGGACGTGTGGCCGGACGGTCTGCAACCGCTCATCGACCACGTCACCGGCCAGGGCCTCCAGTTCGGCCTGTGGGTCGAGCCGGAAATGGTCAACCCCGACTCGGACCTGTTCCGCGCCCACCCCGACTGGGTGCTCGCCGTGCCGGGGCGGCTCCCGCCGGCCTGGCGCCACCAGCAGGTCCTCGACCTGGGCCGCCCCGAGGCGTACGACCATGTGCTGCACCGTCTCGACACGCTGCTCACCGACCACCCCGGCATCCGGTACCTCAAGTGGGACCAGAACCGGGACTTCGCCGAGGCCGGGCATCACGGCCGCCCCGGCGTGCACGGTCAGACCCTTGCGGTCTACCGGCTCTTCGACGAGCTGCGCGGCCGCCACCCGGGCGTCGAGATCGAGAGCTGCTCGTCCGGCGGGGCCCGGGTGGACCTGGCCATCCTGGCGCGTACCGACCGGGTCTGGGCCAGCGACTGCAACGACGCCCTGGAGCGGCTCAGCATCCAGCGCTGGACGGGGCTGCTGCTGCCACCGGAACTGATCGGCACGCACGTCGGCCCGGAACGCTCGCACACCACCCACCGCGTACACGACCTGGGTTTCCGGGCGGCGACGGCGCTCTTCGGTCACCACGGCATCGAGTGGGACATCACCACGATCACCGCTGCCGAGCAGACCGAACTGGCCGCCTGGGTGGCGCTGCACAAGCGGCTGCGCCCACTGCTGCACGCTGGCCGGGTGGTCCGGGTCGATCACCCGGACCCGGCCGTCTGGGCGCACGGCGTGGTCGATCACGACACCACCCGAGCGGTGTACGCGGTGGCCCGGCTGGCCACCTCGGTGGCGCAGGTGCCCGGCGCGGTGCGGCTGCCCGGCCTCGACCCGGGCCGGCGCTACCGGGTACGACAGGTGTCGGGCGTACCGGCCCCGGCGACCATCGACCTGTCGGCGCCCGCCTGGCTGGCCGGTGGCCTCACTCTCAGCGGGGCGGCGCTGGCCCGGGTGGGTGTGCAACTGCCCGCTCTGCACCCGGAGCAGAGCCTGGTGCTGGAGGTCGACGTCGTCGACTGAAAAGATTGTGGAAATACTTTGGCCGGGGTGTCGAGAACGGCGCGGCCTGCTTCTACCTCAGGGTGAGAGCACCGACGAGGGTGCGCAGGTGTGAGGAGCCAACCATGAAGTACATGCTGTTGATGCAGTTCAGCGCCGCCGGGGCCGACTTCCCGAGCATCGACACCTGGACCCAGGACGAGGTCCGGGCGCACATCGCCTTCATGGGCGAGGTCAACGCCAAACTGACCGCCGACGGCGAGTGGGTCGACGCGCAGGGTCTCGGTGGCCCGCAGCAGGCCCGGATCGTGCGGGCTGGTGAGGGCGGAACGCCGGTGGTCACCGAGGGGCCGTTCGCCGAGACGAAGGAGTTCCTGGCCGGCTTCTGGATCGTCGACTGCGCTGGCCCGCAGCGGGCGGTGGAACTGGCCGCGTACATCTCCACGGCTCCCGGCCCTGGCGGCCGGCCGCTGAACATGCCGGTCGAGGTGCACCCGGTGATGTCCGCCCCGCCGCAGGAGCTGTGAGGGCTGAACACCGTTTCTCACGTCGAGGATCTGCTGCGCGAGTTGGCGCCGCAGGTCCTCGGCGTGCTCAGCCGCCGCTTCGGTGACTTCGCCACGGCGGAGGACGCGGTGCAGGAGGCGTTGCTGGCCGCCGCCACCCAGTGGCCGACCGAAGGGCTACCGGCGAACCCCCGTGGCTGGCTGATCCAGGTCGGTTACCGCCGGATGATCGAGCTGGTCCGCGGTGAGCAGGCCCGACGCCGACGGGAGGACCTGGTCACCCGCCAGGATCCGGACGACCAGCGGTACGCGCCAGCCCCGGACGAGGAGTTGACCGCCGAGCGGGACGACACGCTGGTCCTGCTCTTCCTCTGCTGCCACCCGGCGCTCGCCTCGACGTCGGCGGTGGCGCTGACCCTGCGCGCGGTCGGCGGGTTGAGCAGCGCTGAGATCGCCCGCGCGTTCCTGGTGCCCGAGGCGACGATGGCGCAGCGGATCAGCCGGGCCAAGCAGCGTATCCGGGCATCGGGGCTGCCGTTCCGGATGCCCGACCCGGAGGAGCGCGCGGACCGGCTGGTCGCCGTCCGGCAGGTCCTCTACCTGGTATTCACCGAGGGTCACACCAGCACCACCGGCCCGGATCTGCGCCGCGTCGACCTCGCGGCGGAGGCGATCCGGCTGACCCGCGCACTGCACACGCTGCTGCCCAACGACAGCGAGTCCGCCGGGCTGCTGGCGCTGATGCTGCTCACCGAGGCCCGTGGCCCGGCGCGGACCGGACCGTCCGGCGAGCTCATCTCACTGGCCGATCAGGACCGCAGCCGCTGGGACGCGAAGGCCATCGCCGAGGGAGTAGCGCTCGTCACCCGGGCCCTACCGCGTGGGCCGGTCGGCCCGTACCAGGTGCAGGCCGCCATCGCCGCCCTGCACGACGAAGCGCCGGGCACCGAGCAGACCGACTGGCCGCAGATCCTGGCGCTCTACGAGGTGCTGGAACGCCTGGCCGGCAGCCCGGTGGTGGCGCTCAACCGCGCCGTGGCGACGGCAATGGTGCACGGACCGGCAGCCGGCCTGGCCGCCCTCGACGAGTTGGCCCACGATCCGCAACTGGCCGCCCACCACCGACTGGTCGCCGCCCGCGCCCACCTGCACGAGATGGCCGGTGACCAGGCCCAGGCGATCGCCGACTACCGGGCTGCCGCCGCCCGCACGAGCAGCCGCCCCGAACAGCTCTACCTGACCATGCGGGCAGCCCGATTGGCCACGGCAACCTCGGCGGGGGGCCGGGCGACATCTCAGGGCCGGGTTACACGGCAGGGCCGGGCGGCGGGGCGGCAGCAGCGCGGCGTGGGGTAGCGGCGGCGCGACCCCACCGAGGCTGGGGTGGACGGGTGTGGCTGGCCTCCTTTGGACCTGATGCCGTAGACGATTCATCCACCGGAGCGGGTGCCGGGCGTACGGCAAACCGGTGGGCAGGCTCAGGTTCGTCAGTGCAGACTGATTTGCCAGTTCCGCGCCATTCGTCGCGAGGCTTGCTCCAGGACCACGGCGATTCGTTTGTGGCATCAGCTCCAAAGGACTTCTGTGACAGGCATGGGGGGCGGCACGGACGCCCCTCAACGGGCAGCGACGGGCTTCATCGACCACGAAGGACCGGGAGACGCATGGCGTACGTGCTGCTGGGAATCGCGATCCTCGCCGAGGTGGTGGCGACCAGCCTGATCAAGAGCACCGCCGGGTTCAGTCGCCTGTGGCCGACGGTGGCGTGCCTGGGCGGCTACGCGGTGGCCTTTCTCCTGCTGGCCCAGGCGGTCAAGGAGATCCCGGTGGGGGTGGCGTACGCCCTCTGGTCGGGTCTGGGCACCGCCGCCATCGTGGCGATCGGGGCCGTGTTCCTGGGTGAGTCGGTGGGACTCGCGAAGCTCACCGGCATCGCGCTGATCATCGCCGGGGTGGTGATCGTGAACCTTTCCGGGGAGCACTGACCGGAGCGGGTTCCGGTGGCCGGGTCCGCCGCGGACCCGACCACCGGGCCGACGGTCAGCTCGCCGTGCAGCTCACCGCCGGCAGGCTGTTGGTGCCGGTCCAACTGCCGAGGAAGCCGAAGCTGGCACTGGCCCCGGCGGCCAGCCGCCCGTTGTAGTCGGTATTGCGGGCGGTCACCGTGGTGCCGCTGCTGCTGAGGGTCACATTCCAGGACTGGGTGACGCGTTGGCCGTTGGCGTAGGTCCAGCCGGCGGTCCAACCGGTGACCGCCCTCGTACCGGCGGTCACCCGCACCTCGCCCTGGAAGCCGCCCTGCCACTGGTTGATCACCGTGTACGTCGCCGTGCAGCCACCGGCGGGCGGGGGCGTCGTGGGCGGCGGCGTGGTGGGCGGGGGCGTCGTCGGGGGTGGGGTGCCGCCGAAGACGCTTGCCTCACGGGCGGTCTGCCGGATGCCGTTGACTCCGTTGAAGAGACGCTGACCCCAGTCGGTCAGGCTCGCCGGGTTGAAGTTGGTGGCCAGGTCGAGATATTCGACGCCGCCGCCGTTGCCGCTCCATGACCAGCCCAGCCAGCCGATCCCGTTGGCCTGGCTGTACGCGAGGATGGCGTCCTCGTCCGGGTTGCCGTCGGAGTGGTTGAAGCCGAACTCACCGACCACGATCGGTAGCCCCGCCGCGCGGAACCGACCGAGGTAGTCGCTGATCTCGGCGGCGGTGTCGAACACCCCGTACATGTGGACGGAGAACACCGTGTTGCGGGCCGGGTCGGCGGCGAAGACCGACGCGGCGTTGTCGCGCATGGTGAACGACCAGTCCTGCCCCCAGTTCGGCGCGTCCACCATGATGGTGTGGGCCAACCCGCCGGCTCGCAGCCGCTTGATCGCACTGGCGTTGTCGGTGGCCCAGGAGGCGTAGTTCTGGTTGCCGTACGGCTCGTTGCCGATGTTGACGATCACGTACCTCTCCTGGCCGGCGAGGACGTCGGCGAGGCTGAGCCAGTAGTCGACGGCGCGGTCGAGGGTGATCGCGCCGCTCTGTTCTCCGTACCCGGTGGTGTCGTGCACCTCCAGCACGCAGATCAGCCGGTTGGCTTTGCAGAGCGAGATGACGTTGGCGACGTCGGCGTTCGTGTTGCGGGTCCACCGGTCGCCGCTGGAGAGCACCACCCGCACGGTGTTCGCGCCGAGCGCCTTGACGTTGGCGAACGAGCTGGTCTGCTGCGGGTACCAGGTGTGCGCGTGGTTGACGCCGCGCATGATGAATTCGGCGCCGTTGGCGTCGTACAACGTGCCGCCGGCGACGGAGAAGCCAGCCGCGGCGTGCGCCGGCTGGCCGAACGCCAGCACGGTGACGAGCAACGCGAGCACTGTCGCGCCAGCGGCGGAGAGTCGAGTCTTCATGGCCTTCCTCAGGGAGGACCCCCGGTGCCCGACAGGGGTGGGGACGTGACAGGGAAGGCGGCTGCAGCCCGGCAGCCGCGCCCGGCTCCCGGCGCACGCATCAGCGTAGGACGATGGATTGGTCCTCGCAACCGGTTCAGTTGACGGGCCCGCAGCCCGGACAGCCGCAACGGCCCACGCAAGACGCGGGCCGTTGCGGGGCGGTCATCCCCACCACAGGATGTGCGCCACACCCGGCTCTTAACCGGTTAAGAGCGACGGTAGGCAGGTGAGTGCGATCCGTCAAGCACCGTGTCAGCCGAACCGGACGACAGGGTTGACCGCCGTGCACCGGGGTATCTCGGGAACGATCAGTCAGCGAAGGGGGATACCAGGATGGTCAGCGTCGGCTACACCCTGATGAGCGAGCAGGCCGGGCCAAAGCAGCTCGTGGACCACGCGGTACGGGCCGAGGCGGCTGGTTTCGACCAGTTGGTGATGTCCGATCACTACTACCCCTGGCTGGAGTCGCAGGGGCACTCCCCGTACGCCTGGTCGATGCTCGGCGCGGTCGCTCACGCCACCTCCCGGGCGGAGCTGATGTCGTTCGTGACCTGCCCGATCCGCCGTTACCACCCGGCCGTGGTGGCGCAGAAGGCCAGCACGATCGGCGCGCTCTCGGACGGCCGGTTCACCCTCGGCCTGGGCGCCGGGGAGAACCTGAACGAGCACGTGGTCGGCGGTTGGCCGCACGTCCAGCAGCGGCACGAGATGTTCGAGGAGGCGTTGCAGATCATCCGGCCGTTGCTCAACGGGGAGACGCTCACCTTCTCCGGCAACCACTTCGACGTGCCCGACGCCTACGTCTGGGACCGCCCGGAACGTCCGGTGCCGATGGCCGTCGCCGCGTCCGGTCGACAGTCCGCGACGCTGGCCGCCGAGTACGGCAGCGGCCTCATCTCCACCGAACCCGACCGGCATCTCATCGAGATGTACGACGACGCGGGCGGCGCCGGCCAGCCCCGCTACGGCCAGGTGGCCATCTGCTACGGCCCCGACGAGGCGGAGTGCCGCAAGCTCGTGCACGACCAGTTCCGTTGGTTCGGGATGGGTTGGAAGGTGAACGCCGACCTGCCCGGCCCGGAGTCGTTCGCCGCGGCCACCCAGTTCGTCCGCGAGGAGGACGTCGCCGAGGGCATCCCCTGCGGGCCGGACGTGGACGCGCACGTGGAGGCGTTCCGCAGGTTCGTCGACGCCGGCTTCACCCACGTGGCGATCATCCAGGTCGGCGGGGAGACCCAGCCGATGTTCCTCGACTGGGCGCAGGAGCAACTGCTGCCCCGACTGCGTCAACTGTGAGCCGAGCGGCAGTCCACCGGCCGCGCCGACCGGCTCGTACCGGACGATTCGGGCTGGCCGAACTGCGGCTCGGCATGGCCGCGCCGCGGCCGGCCGCCGGGCTCA
This sequence comes from Micromonospora sp. NPDC005710, assembly GCF_040630995.1. NCBI lineage: Bacteria > Bacillati > Actinomycetota > Actinomycetes > Micromonosporales > Micromonosporaceae > Micromonospora > Micromonospora sp. NPDC005710. The sequence continues at coordinate 54,619 of NZ_JBEXYP010000014.1, forward strand.
CGAGCGAGTGGCGGCTCGTCGACGGGCTGCGCACCCACACCCGGCACGCCGCGGGCCCGGGGACCGACGCGGCGCCGGTCGTGCTGGTGCACGGCCTGGCGGTCTCGCACCGGTACCTCACCCCGCTGGCCGTCGCGCTCTCCACCACCAACCAGGTGTACGTGCCGGACCTGCCCGGTTTCGGCCTGACCGAGCGCCCCCGAGGCGCGTACGACGTCCGCCGGCACGCCGATCACCTGGCCGCCTGGCTGGCCGCGTACCGTCTGCCGCCGGTCTGCCTGCTCGGGCACTCGTTCGGCGCGGAGGTGGCCGCGGCCCTCGCCGTGACCCACCCGGGCGCGGTGCGCGCGCTGGTGCTGGCCGGGCCGACAAGCGACCCGGCCGCCCGGTCCCGGCGGGCCCTGCTCGGTCGCTGGCTGGTGGACAACACCCGCGAGGCACCGCTGCAGGTGCCGCTCCTGACGAGGGACGTCTGGAACGCCCGGCCCTGGCGCGTCCTCGCGACGCTGTCGCACTCGGTGCACAACGCCATCGAGGCGGATCTGGTCCGGATCACCGCGCCGACAGTGGTCCTGACCGGAGGGCGCGACCCGATCGCCCCGCCACCGTGGCGGGACCAGGTGACCCGGCTGGTGCCGGACGCCGCCCTCGTTGTCGTTCCGGGTGCGCCGCACAACGTGGCGACAACCAACCCGACGGCGGTAGCGGACGCGATCCGGCGGCTGCTCGCCCCTCAACCCGCTCTCACGGACAGGTGACATCATGCGCTTCGGCAACACGGAGATCCGCCCGCTCGGCGGTGGCCTCGGCTGCCTCCTGATGATCCTCTTCTCGGTCCTCGCCTCGGTGCTGCTCACCGTGCTGGTGAACGTGTTGCTCTGACGGCGATCGGCGCCTCCACCCTGCCTGACCTGGTCAGCGGGGGGCAAGGTCCAACTCGGTCAGCAGCGGATAGTGGTCGCTGGCGGTGTCCGCCACGCCGCCGCGGACGACCCGACAGTCCCGTACCCGCTGCGCCACGGCGGTGCTGGCGAGCAGATAGTCCAGCCGCATCCCGGCGAACTCGGCCCCGCCCAGCCGGGTGGGCACTGTGTGGCCGGCGGCCTCCGGCGCGTCCGCGTTCGCCGACGGCCAGAGGTCGACCAGGCCGGCGGCGAGCAGCCGGGCGATCGCGCGGGTGTCCACCGTGTCACCGGAGCGGCGCAGGTGCCGCCGCCGGTAGAGGCCCGGCATGCCGGCCAGCCGCTCGGTGTGGTCGACGGTCGGGTCGAGCGAGTTGAGGTCACCCGTGACAAGCGTCAGCGGCCCCTGGTTGCGGCGCATCGCGGCGACCAACCAGTCGACCTCCATCCGCCGCCGACCCCCGGAGTACGGGTAGAGGTGGGTGCCGAGCACCGTGAACGGGCCGGCGGACGTGGCCACCACGACGCGGGCGGCGGCGTGGTGGAAGGGGCGGCGCACCGACCCGGCGTCGACGACCCGGTACGGCGGCCGGACCAGCACCGCCACCGGCTGCCCGAAGCAGGACCGGGCCAGGTGGGGCGTCATCCCCACCCGGCCCGCCGCGGCGGCCATCAACCCGTTCCGGTCGAAGCCCCGCAACTCCTGCAGGGCAAGCACGTCCGGTGCCTGCTCGTTGACGACCTGGACCACCTGATCCAGCCGGTCCGCTCCGCCGCGATCCCGGCCACCGGTACGGATGTTCCAGGTCATCACCCGCAGCACGACGGCCGCACCTAGTCGGCTCGGCCGGCCCGCGCCAGCTCGTCGTCGAGGGTGTCCACGTCCTCCGACTCGATGGCCGGTTCGTTGCCTTCCTTCAGGTCCTCGTTGGGGCGGATCACCAGGTACAGCAACCCGACCCAGAGCGCCGACAGCAGGATCGCGCCCATGAAGTCGGTCGGGTGGTGCATCCCCCGGTACATCCGGGAGGTGGCCACCCCGACCGGCATGATCACGGCCAGCGCCACGAAGATCCAACGCCACCACCGGTCGGTACGCGGGAACACGATGAGGGTGATCGCCAACCAGATGCAGATCGTGGCCGCGATGTGCCCGGACGGGAACGACGAGGTGGGCATCTGCCCGTCCAGGTTCTCCACCGGCGGGCGCGGCCGGTCGACGGCGCGGGCCGACGCGAGGAAGAGGGTCAACTCGCCCATCATCGCCAGCGCCACGAACAGCACCGGACGCCAGCGCCGCCACACCGCGAGCACCAGCGGGCAGAACACCAACGAGATGATGAGGATCGCGTGGGTGTCACCGAACTTGCTCCACCACCAGCTGACGTCGGTCAGCAAGTCGGTGTGCCGTTCGGCGAAGAACACCGGGACCTTCGTGTCGAGGGTGTCGAAGAAGGTGCCCTTGGCGTGGTAGCTGACGTACGTGCCGAAGCCGTACAGCGCGCCGAAGACGATCACCCAGCCGACCAGCAGCTCGGCCACCGCCGAGCGGGGGTGGGCCAACACGTGTTCCTCGGCCGGAGCGGGGGCGATGTCGTGCCCCGCCTCCGGCTCCAGGCCCTCGGTCAGCGGCGGCACCGACCGGCCCCGCTCCCGCCGCCACAGCCGGAAGGCGTACGCGGTGACGCCCAGCCAGGCGGCCCCGAGCAGCCAGGCGCCCAGCACGTCGGAGACGAAGTGCACGCCCAGCGCGATCCGGGTCAGCCCCACAAGTGCCACCAGCACACCGACGCCGACGATGGCCGGTTTGCGCCAGCGGGGCGCCATCGCCGGCAGGAACACCAGCAGCAGCGCTCCGTACGCGACGAACGACCCGAGCGCGTGCCCGCTCGGGAAGCTGTTGCCGGGTGCGCTGGCGATCGGCACGTCCACGACGGGGCGGAGCCGACCGACCAGCGTCTTCAACGACGGGTCGAGGATCAGGCCACCGACCCCCGTGATGATCAGGTAGACGGCGAGTCGGGGCTGCCGCCGGATCAGCAGACCGACCACGGCGATGGTGACCAACCAGATGAGGATCGGTCGACCGCCCAGGTCGGTCACCGCCTGAAGCACTGTGACTAGCGCGTGGTGTGGGGCGACGAGCCCGTTGAACCACTCGGCGGCGGCGTGGTCGGCGTCCTGCAGTGGACTCCATTGCGCCCGGACCAGCATCAACAGAAGTCCGAAGACCACCCCGGCACCTGCGACGGCCACCAGACCGACGATGCTCCGTTCGGCGAAGTGCCCGATCGGGCGCCGTGCCACCTCTTTGACCGCGGTCAACCCGCACCTCCCTTGTCGCCTCTGGCGAGGCGACTTACCCGATCCGTGACCCGGGTACACGTGACGGCGCTACAGCGCTGTCATGTCCCCGGTGTCGAGCAGTTCGGCCCGGTCGGTGTCGGGCTCCCACAGATCGGGTTGGGCGGGCTCCTGGACGCCGATGCGCAGCGCCTCCAACTGGGCGGCGAACGCCAGGCCGCCGAAGAGCGCCATCCCGGTCAGGTTGGCCCAGAGCAGCAGCGCCATCATTCCGGTCAACGCACCGTAGGTCTGCCCGAAACCCTCACTGAACCGCACGTACGCGGCGAGCAGCAGACTGGCCAGCCACCACAGGGCGGTGGCGATGCCGGAGCCGAAGAAGAGCCAGGACAGACCCGGTTGGTTGCGGCGCGGCGCGTGCCGGAACAGCACGGCGACGGCGAGGACTGTCAGCCCGAGGCTGAGCGGAAAACGGATCACGTCCCAGATGCCGTTGGCGAGGGCACCCCACTCGTAGTGCTTGCGCACCGACTCGCCCATCGCGCCGCCCCCGACCAGGATCAGGAAGCCGGCGAGCGCGGGCAGACCGGCGGTGACGGCGAGCACCGCGGCACGCACGTATTTCCACAGCGCGGGACGGTCCCGTTCGACCCCGTAGATGCGGTTGGCGCCGCGTTCGATCTGGGCCATCGTGGTGGTGAGCGCGAACAGGCCGGTGAGCAGACCGAGGGTCAGTGCCAGTTCCCCCGCGTCCTCGGCACGTTCGCCCTCGCCGAGCAGCTCGGCGACCATCTGCGCGCTCTGCCCGGGGGTGAGCGCGACGACGGTGTCGGCGACCACCCGGCCACCCTCCTCGACGCCCAGCTCACTGATCAGGCCGGTGAGGGCGATCAGGAACGGCACCACGGCGAGGCAGAGTTGCAGTGCGAAGGCCCGGGAGTGGCTGAACCCGTCGCCGTAGCGGAACCTGATGAACGCGTCCCGCAGCAGGTGCCAGCCGCCCTGCCGGCGCAGGGTGTGCCAGGCGTCGTCGGCGGACAGCTCCTCATCGGCCATCAGCCGGGTCTCCGGCACGAGTCGCGTGCTACTCACGGCGCGCTTCGTCGATCAGCTGCTCGCCCCGCTTCCCGGCGCCCTCGGCGTCGACGGCCAGGTCGGGGGCGTCCTCGGGCTGCGGGACGCAGAGCCAGAGCGCCTGCGGCCGGACCTCGGCCTCGAGGCGCCGGCCGGGGGCGATGAGGTCACCGTCCAACTCCCGGGGGTGGGCCCGGTTGCTGGTGACCACCACGCGCTTGCCCCGGAACACCTCCAGCCTCGGCACCTGGCCGCTGCGGCGGACGATCGCCCAGCCGAGCGCCAGCCAGTGCCGCAGATTGTTCGGGGTGAGCACGGCGACGTCGAGCCAACCGTCGTCCGGCGCGGCCTCGGCCAGCAGGGTCACGCCACCCTGCAGCCGGCCGACGTTGGCGACCAGGACCGAGCGGGCCCGGCGGCGGACCGGAGGGCGGTCGTCGATGCGGATCTGCACCCGCATCGGCCGGTCCCGCAGGTGCCGGGCGGCACCCATGACGTACGCCGGCCAGCCGATCCGGGCCTTCGTGGTCTCGTTGGTGGCGGCGAGCATCTGGGCGTCGAAGCCCATGCCCGCCATCACTGTGAAGTATTTGTCCTCGACGGCGCCGACGTCGAGGAGCCGCCGGCCGCGCTCGACGGCCACCTGCAACCCGGCGGCCAGGTCGGTGGAGAGACCCAGGTTGGCGGCGAGCAGGTTGCCGGTGCCCTGGGGCAGCACGGCCAGTGCCACGTCGGTGCCGACCAGACCGCTGACACAGGACATCACGGTGCCGTCGCCCCCGCAGGCGAAGACCAGGTCGACGCCGGCCTTGACGGCCTGCTCGGTCTGGCCGCGACCGGGGTCGTCGACTGTTGTCTCGTACCACTGCGGCGCGGGCCAACCGGCCGCGGTCAGGGCGTCGTCGACGGTCCGGCGCAACTCGTCGAGATCGTCGACCTTGACCGGGTTGACCACCACCGCGGAGCGCAACCCGCTGTCGCCGCCCGAGGGCCGCCTGTCCTGTCCACCATCCACCGCGCCAGTGTGCAGCACCCGGGCGGCTTCAGCGACCCGGTGACCGGCGCGCGTCGGAAGTGCCACAGACAGGTTTCAACCCGATCCCCACCGTCAGGCCGCCGCGCGCAGGGCCAGCTCCACCCGGCGGCGCAGGTCGTCGAGGTCGACTCCGGACTCGGTGAGCACCAACGCCCCCAGCCCGTTGCCCTCCCGGAGCACCCCGAGCAGGATGTGTTCGGTGCCGATGTGCTTGTGCCGCAGGCGGATGGCCTCCCGCAGGGACAGCTCCAGCGCCTTCTTCGAGCGGGGCGAGAACGGGCCCCCGAGGTAGCGCCGACGCCCCCAGCGGCGTCGCGGTGCCGGCACCGCCTGCCGGAGCGCGTCCGGGCCGAAGGATTGCTCGATGCGGGCCACGATCGCGGCCAGGTCGATGCCGATCTCCCGTAGAGCCGCCGCGTCCGCGTCGCCGAGGCCGGCGCCGCCGCTGACTGTGTGTCGTCGGACGCGGTCGCGCAGGTCGTCGGCGCGCACTCCGGCATCGGCGAGCACCCTGCTGGCCAGCCCTGCCTCGTCGGCGAGCAGGGCGAGCAGCAGGTGCTCGGTGCCGACCGGCCGCTGGCCCTCGACCCGCGCCTCCTCCAGCGCTCGTCGCACGACGCCGCGTGCCCGGTCGGTGAACCGTTCGAACATCACGCCTCCCAGGATGAGTTGACCGCCGGTCGCCCGGCGTGCTTCTTGTGCACGGCCTGCCGACTGACCTCGAGCGTGTCGGCGATCTCCTGCCAGGACCAACCCTGTCGTCGGGCGTTGTCCACCTGGACCACCTCGAGCCGCTCGAGCAGCCGGCGTAGTGCGCGGACGGCGCGCAGCCCGACCCGGGGGTCGGTGCTGCCGGCTGCCGCCGCGAGTTCTGTCGCCTGACTCATGCCGTCAACATACGTTGACAGCTTCACCCTTGTCAACCCTGGTTGACGAATGCCGACCACAGCAGATCGGACCCGCCGCCGTGCTCATCCGACTACCCTCGGTCAGGGACAGCTTGGTCGTGCCGGGCGCGACGCCCGGGAGGTGATATCGGATGGCCGCACCCGCCGACGCACCGGTACTTGTCGGCCTCGGGTCGGAACTCGACCTCCCGGTCGTCGAACAGGCCGCGCAGGAGGCCGCCGGACACGGCCGCCCACTGCACCTTCTGCACACCTTCGACTGGCGTGCGGCCTTCGCCGCGGACACCGTCGCCGCGCCCCGGGACCAGGCCGAAAACCTGATCACCCGCGCCGCCCAACTGGCCCACCAGACCGAGCCGGAGCTGACCGTACGCGGCGAGATCGTCGAGAGCGCCATGCTGCCCACCCTCATCCGCCGCTCGGAGGGCACCTTCCTGCTGGCCGTCGGCGACAGCGGCATGGCGGGCAGCGGCCAGTGCGTACCGGCCGAGACGACCGCCGTGCAGCTGGCCGCACGGGCCGGCTGCCCCCTGCTGGTGGTCCGGCGTGAGCCGCCGCCACCGGGCCCGGTGCTGGTGGGAGTGGACGGCTCCCCCAGCTCACACCTCGCCCTACGGTGGGCCATGGAGTGCGCGGCCCGCCGGGGCGCCCGACTGCTGGCGTTGCGGGTGGTCGAGTACGACGAGGACACCGACGCGGTTGCCGAGCAGCTCGACGAGGCGCTGGCCCGACACACGGACCGGCACGGCGCGGTGCCGACCGAGTGTCGGGTCGTCCGCGGTGACCCGGCCGAGGTGCTGATCGACGCGTCCCGCAGCGCGCAGGTGGCGCTCGTCGCCGCCCGCGGCGACGAACCGGGCCGGGCCATGCTGGGCGCGGTCGCCCAGTCCCTGCTCTACCACTCACCGGCACCGGTGGTCGTCGTCCGCGGCCTGGCCGAGGCGCCGCTGACCGGGCCCGACGCCCGCCCGGAGCGGGACCGACGGCAGTGAATCCGCAGCGGCCGGGCCGAACGCCACACTCCTACCCGCGAGAGGCAGCATGATGGACACCGCTCTCGACGTGCAACGCGCCCTCACCGACGACGAGCTGCGCCGGCTGGACGCCTACTGGCGGGCCGCGAACTACCTCACCGTCGGGCAGATCTACCTGCTGGACAATCCGCTGCTGCGGGAGCCGCTGACCCCCGACGACATCAAACCCCGACTGCTCGGGCACTGGGGCACCAGCCCCGGCCTCAACCTGGTCTACGCCCACCTCAACCGGGTGATCGTGGCGCGCGACCTCGACGCCATGTTCGTCACCGGCCCCGGCCACGGCGGCCCGGCCATCGTGGCCAACACCTGGTTGGAGGGCACCTGGTCGGAGCGCTACCACGACGTGTCGCGCGACGAGGTCGGGATGGCCCGGTTGTTCCGCCAGTTCTCCTTTCCGGGCGGCATCCCCAGCCATGTCGCCGCGGATGTGCCGGGTTCGATCCACGAGGGCGGCGAGCTGGGGTACGCCCTGAGCCACGCCTACGGCGCCGCGTTCGACCACCCGGACCTGCTGGTGGCCTGCGTGATCGGTGACGGCGAGGCGGAGACCGGGCCGCTGGCCGGGAGTTGGCTTTCCGACGTGTTCCTCAACCCCGCGCGCGACGGCGCGGTGCTGCCCATCCTGCACCTCAACGGATACAAGATCGCCAACCCGACAGTGCTGTCCCGGATCCCCGAGAAGGACCTGCTCGACCTCATGCACGGATCGGGCTACCAGCCGTACGTGGTGGCCGGCGACGACCCCGCCCAGGTGCACCGGACCCTCGCCGCGACTCTCGACCGGGTGCTGGACGAGATCGCCGAGATCCAGCGGAGGGCCCGCTCCGGGGGCGCTGTCGAACGTCCCCGCTGGCCGATGATCATTCTGCGGACGCCGAAGGGCTGGACCGGGCCACGTGAGGTCGACGGCATCCAGGTGGAGGGCACCTACCGCGCCCACCAGGTGCCGCTGTCGGGCGTCCGCGACAAGCCGGCACACCTGGCCGAACTGGAGAACTGGCTGCGCAGCTACCGACCGGAGGAGCTGTTCGACGCCACCGGCGCGCCGGTGGACGAACTGCTGACGCTGCCGCCGCGCGGTGACCGGCGGATGAGCGCCAACCCGGTCACCAACGGCGGCGTGGTGCTCCGCGATCTGACCCTGCCGGACTTCCGCGACTACGGCGTGGAGGTTCCCGAGCCGGGTACCCCGATCGCCGGCGCGACCGGGGTGCTCGGCCCGTGGATCCGCGACGTCATCAGCGCCAACCCGGAGACGTTCCGACTGTTCGGCCCGGACGAGGTCGCGTCCAACCGGCTGGGCGCCGCGTTCGAGGTGACCGACCGGGCGTGGGTGGCCGCCACGGTGCCCGGCGACGACCACCTCTCCCCCGACGGGCGGGTCATGGAGGTGCTGTCCGAGCACCTGTGCCAGGGCTGGCTGGAGGGCTACCTGCTGACCGGCCGGCACGGGGTGTTCACCAGCTACGAGGCGTTCATCCACATCGTCGACTCGATGCTCAACCAGCACGCCAAGTGGCTGAAGGTCACCCGGGCCATCCCCTGGCGACAGCCGATCGCCTCGCTCAACTACCTGCTGTCCAGCCACGTCTGGCGGCAGGACCACAACGGCTTCTCCCACCAGGACCCCGGCTTCATCGACCACGTGGTCAACAAGAAGGCCGAGGTGGTGCGGGTCTATCTGCCGCCGGACGCCAACACCCTGCTCGCCACGATGGACCACTGCCTGCGCAGCCGGCACTACATCAACGTGGTGGTGGCCGGTAAGCAGCCGGCCCCGAACTGGCTGACGATGACCGAGGCGATCCAGCACACCCGACGCGGCCTGGGCATCTGGGAGTGGGCGAGCAACGACGACGGCACCGAGCCGGACGTGGTGCTCGCCTGCTGCGGCGACGTGCCGACCCTGGAGACGTTGGCCGCCGTCGAGATGCTGCGACAGAACCTCCCGGAGCTGAAGGTGCGCCTGGTCAACGTGGTCGACCTGATGCGGCTCCAGCCGGACACCGAGCACCCGCACGGCCTGACCGACAACGAGTTCGACACCATCTTCACCGAGGAACGGCCGATCATCTTCGCGTACCACGGCTATCCGTGGCTGATCCACCGACTCACCTACCGCCGCACCAACCACGAGAACCTGCACGTGCGCGGTTTCAAGGAGGAGGGCACCACCACCACCCCGTTCGACATGGTGATGCTCAACGACCTGGACCGCTTCCACCTCGTCACCGACGTCATCGACCGGGTGCCCGGGCTGGCCGCCCGCGCCGCGCACCTGCGCCAGCGGATGGTCGACGCCCGGCAGGCGGCCCGCGACTACACCCGCGAGTACGGCGAGGACGACCCCCAGGTCGCCGAATGGCGCTGGGTCCGCGACACCGACCCGACCGCACCCTGAAGGAGGACGACGTGCGCGACGCGGAGATTCTGGTCGGCTACGACGGCTCCACCGACGCCTCGGTGGCAGTGGACTGGGCCGTGGAGGAGGCCCGGCACAGCGGCCAGGCGGTGCGGCTGGCGTACGTCTTCGAATGGTTGACGGTGGCCAGCTGGGTCGGCCCGGGCGTGGCCCCGGGCGTGTGGCCCGACGACGCCGCCCGCCGACAGGTCGAGGACCTGGTGCACACCGCCGTGAGGGACGCCGCCGCGGCCAACCCCGGGCTGCGGATCACCGGCGAGGTGTACGACGGGCCACCCGCACTGGTGTTGCAGGAACGCTCGGCCGAGGCCGGGATGCTGGTGCTCGGCAGCCGGGGCCACGGCGGGTTCGGCGGCCTGCTGGCCGGGTCGACGGCGGTGTCGGTCGCCGCGCACGCCCACTGCCCGGTCGTGGTGGTCCGCGACGGGGTCGGCAGCGCCGCGACCGACCCGTCGAGCCGACCGGTGACGGTCGGGGTGGACGGCTCGGAACCGTCGCTGGTGGCGCTCGGCTTCGCAGTCGAACGGGCGGCGCAGCGGCAGCTGCCGTTGCGCGTCCTGCACGCCTGGACACCCGGCCCCGGCGGGGCGGCCGGGGTGCCCGACGAGCGGGCCGCCGTGGAGCAGGCGCTGGAGCCGTGGCACCGGACGTTCCCCGAGCTGACGGTGACCGTCGACCTGGTGTCGACAAGCCCGGCGGCGATGCTCATCGAGGCGAGTCGGGACGCCCGGCTGATCGTGGTCGGCAGTAGGGGGCGGGGCGGACTGGCCGGCATGCTGCTCGGCTCGGTCAGTCAACAACTGATCCAACACGCCGCCTGCCCGGTTGCGGTGGTCCGCGAACGCTGACCAGGACCGTCGGCCGACGACTTCCGGGGATCGGCGCCCCACCGCTGCGCGAAGAGCCCCACGGGCAAACCGACGGCAGGCGAGCGAACCCTCGGCCCACGCCCTCCCTGAACGACGGCAGCCTGGAGAGACAACCGCGACCGCCAGCAGCCCAACCACCGACGGTTGGCATTATCCGAGGTAGGGGGTGTTGCGGCCTTCGGCATGGTGGTGGAGGCGGAGGCGGACGGTGTCGTGGATGGGGATGTGGCCGAAGTCGGCGGGGTGGATGAAGCGGACCTCGGTGGACTCGTCGCTGGCGGTCAGCGTGCCGTCGGTGACGCGCGCGAGGTAGGTCACGGTGAACTCTTGCCGCACCTCGCCATCGGCGTATGCGATGACGTGCGCCGGGTCGGTGTAGATGCCGAGCAGGCCGGTGATCTCGACGTCGAGGCCGGTTTCTTCCTTGACCTCGCGGACGGCGCACTGTTGAAGGGTTTCGCCGATGTCCATGGCACCGCCGGGCAGTGCCCAGTTGCCGGAGTCGGTGCGCCGTTGCAGCAAAACGCGGCCTTGCTGATCGGTGACGAGGGCGGCGGCACCGGGGACCAGGCTGTTCGCGGCGGGGGCCCGGGGGTCGTGGTAGTAGTCGCGCCGGCCGGTCACCGGGTTTCCTTCGGGTAGGCGGTGGTGGTTTGCCAGATCTGTTCGAACTGGTCGGCGTGGGCGGCAAAGATGCCGTGCGGGGAGAGTTCGCGCAGGTGAAGGGCGGGGTGGTGGTAGCCGCGGGCGCGGTAGAGGTGTGGGGTAACGATCATCTGGTGGTCGAAGCGGAACACCGAGTTGTACAGGTGCACAGTGTGCAGGCCGATCTCCACCCCGGGCACGCCGTGCAGTGGTTCGCAGAAGTTGAGGGCGTTGTGGATCCGGCCGGGTAGGGTGCCGCCGATCTGTTCGAGGGCGTCGCGTTCGGCGACGTGCGGGCAGTCGGGGTCGGCGAACGTGAGGCGGACGTGAGCACCGTCGGCGGCTTTGTCGGTGATGAGCTGCATGGTGTTGGGCAGCAGTTCCAGCAGGAACGGGTAGGCGTAGCCGAGCAGGTCGATCCGTTCCGTGGCGCCCGTGAGCAAGGCCGCCCAGACGTGGTGAGGGATGTCGGCGCGGTGAGCATAGGCGGCGACAACCTCGGCGGTGGCTTCCGCGCCGGGCGCCTGGTCGGGGCGGGTCTGGGGCCATAGGTCGGCTTCGGTCTCAGCGAGGGCGTCGGCGACGGCGAGGCGGGTGCGTTGGTGCGGGACGCGGCCGGTGAGCCACCGGGTGACGGTCTTGACGTCGACACCGACGGCTGTGGCTAGGGCGGCCGGGTCGAGGTGGGCGCGGAGCATGGCCGCGCGCAGGCGGTGACTCATACCGTCCCACGGTAGTGGACACGGCGGGACGCACCAGGGTCGCGGAAGTGTCCGGCGTGGTGTCCGTCGGGACGTTGGGCTGCCCAGGGCTGGTTCGTAGGTTCAGCGGCAAGGGCCCCGCCGGTTCGCTTGCGACAGATCGCCGGGCTGGTGGGCGCCAAGGGGGAAGGGGCGTCGCTCGACACGGGCTGTGGTCGGGTCCGGTGCGGGTGGCAGTCCCTTCCCCTTCCAACGATCCGGGAGGGTGGTGGGGTTGTTGTCGATGCACCAGCCGGTACGGCCGCAGTGGACCTGCGCGGGATGCGGGTCGGCGTGGCCGTGCCGGACCCGCAAGCGGCAGCTCGTGGCGGAGTTCACCGACGCGCGGATCTCGCTGATGCTGCATCTGTCGGCGTACCTGGTCCAGGCGTGCGAGGACCTGCCGCACACCCCGTCGGGCGTCCTGCACTCGCGCTTCCTCGCCTGGCCACGCTCAGCGGCAGTGCGCAACGAGTAGCGGCGCCCCGACCAGAATCATGGTCCGGGTCAGGGCGCCGCTGGTCGGGTGTCAGTCGTCGGTGGGTGGGATGTCGTCGTCTGGGTCGGTTCCATCGGGGTGTAGGGCGCGCGGTTCATGGCTTCGATGGCGTTGCCGTGCGGGCGGGGTCGGACGTGGGCGTTGATGTCGGCGGTGACGTGCAGCCGGTGACGGCACCGCCGGCAGGAGCCGCGGTGAGGGGAAAGCAGTACTCCTTCGATCACCGATTTTCCTGTGTGGCGAGCACCGCCGCCTCCCGGGCCGGGGCCAGCCCGATCGAGCTGCGCTGCGGTCGCCCGGCGCGGGAAGGCACGGCCCCGACCTCGCGGAGCCAACGCCAGGTGTCCTCGACGGTCTCGGCCACCGGCCGGCAGGTCAACCCGGCGGCGAGGGCGCGGCTCACGTCCTGCTCCAGCAACCCCCGGTACGGGTGGCCGCGGGGCAGCCAGATCGGCAGGTCGCTCCACGGCTGCACACCGGCGGCGAGGATCGACGCCGGATCGGTCCAGCGCAGCCGGGCTTCGGCACCGGTGGTGGCCACACAGGCGTCGAGCAGTTCGCCCATCGTGGTCTGCGTCGGACGGCCGACAGCGTTGAACATGCCGCTCACCCGCCGGGCGCCCGCGTCGAGCATCCACCGCGCCAGGTCGCGAACGTCGATGTACTGCACCGGCAGGTCGGCCGGCCCGGGGGCGAGCACGTCCCCGCCCCGCTCGACGCGCCGTAGCCACCAGGGCAGCCGGCCGATGTCCTCGCCCGGGCCGATGATCAGGCCGGCCCGGGCGACCAGCGCCCGCCCGCCGAGCACGTGCCGCACCGCGCGCTCGGCACCGGCCTTGAGCTGCGGATAGTCACCGTCGACGGAGTCCGGGTCGGCGTCCACCACCGGCGAGTCCTCAGTCAACCCCGCAGCGCCGTGGTCGGTGTAGACCGAGCCGCTGGACACGTACACGTAGTGGCCGATCGCGCCGGCCAGGGCACGGGCGGCGTCGCCGGCGGCCCGCGGCGCGCCGTCCCACGTGTCCACCGCGACGTCCCACTCGCCGTCGGCGAGCGCCGCCAGGCCGTCCGGCGCGGTCCGGTCACCCCGCAACCGGTGTACGCCGGACGGCACCGTCCCGTGCAGCCCCCTGTTGAACACCGTCACCGACCAGCCGCGGCGCACGGCCTCGGTGACAGTGGCCCCGCCCACGAAGCCCGTACCGCCCAGCACCAGCAGTCTCATGCGCCCCACACTGCCGATCGGGGCCTGCGGAGCACACCCCTGTTCGCCGGCAGCGGATCTGCCCGTGGCAGAACCGGTGGTGCCGCCGGGAGCGCCGCGAGCGCACCGGCGAGCGTCTCCCGGTTGACGACCCCCTCGGCCTCGTCGTCACCCGGCAGGTCCTCGATCGGTTCGGACTCCGGGCGGGCGTACGCCTCCCGCAGCCGGTTCATCACCGCCCGGCGGGCGATGGTGAAGAGCCACGGGGTGAACCGGTCCGGTTGCCGCAACCTCGGCAGCCCTCTAGGGACCGCCAGCCAGACCTCCTGCACCACGTCGTCGTCTGACCAGCCGAGCATCCGCCCGACGTACCGCTCGACCGCCGGATGCCAGCCGCGCACCAGCTCGGCGAACGCCTCCCGCTCACCCAACTGGCAGCGGACCACCAGCAACTCGTCACTCATCGGCCCTCCTTCGCCTGTTCAGTCGGCGTGGGAGGCCGGGAGGTTCACGGTCCGCCACCGCACGTCCAGCATGCAGGAAAGCCACCCAGGGCATGGTCAACGAAGCCGCCGACTGCGAAAGTGCTTCAATCTGCGTCAGCATCGGCAATCGAGACGCTTGACGCATGCGGTGACCATGCGTACCGGCTGAGTGACACCACGTGCCTGGTTGCCACCCGAGACTCGCTCGACATCGGCACAACGTGAACGGAGAAGGGAATGCCCAGCACGCAGCTGTCTCTGCCGCAGCCCTCCGCGCGGGCACCCGAGTTCGGCCGCGACGCGCTCATCGTCTGCGAGAACCTGGTGCGGATCTACCAGACCGGTTCGATCGAGGTGCAGGCCCTGCAGGGGCTCGACCTGGCCGTGGCCAGCGGTGAGCTGGTCGCCGTCGTCGGTGCCTCCGGGTCGGGAAAGTCGACGCTGCTCTCCATCCTGGCCGGCATCGACGCCCCCACCGCCGGGCGGGTCCGGGTCGACAGGTGGAACCTGCTGGCGATGTCCCGCGCCGACCGGGTCGACTACCGGCGGCACACCGTCGGGTTCGTACGACAGCAGACGGCCAGCAACCTGATCCCGTACCTGACCGCACGGGAGATGGTCGACCTGCCGATGACCGCGGCCCGCACCGCGAAGAAGGAACGCCGGGAACGCGCGTCGGAACTGCTGGACAGCCTCGGCGTCGCCGACTGCGCCGATCGGCGCCCCGGGCAACTCTCCGGCGGGCAGCAGATGCGCGTCGCGATCGCTGTGGCGCTTGCCAACCAGCCGAGGGTCCTGCTCGCCGACGAGCCGACCGGCGAGCTGGACGCGGCCACGTCCGCGGAGGTCTTCGGTGTGCTGCGGGACGTCAACCGGCGCTACGGCGTGACAGTCGTCGTGGTGACCCACGATCCGGAGGTCAGCGGCCAGGTCGAACGGACCGTCGCGATCCGGGATGGGCGCACCAGCAGCGAGGTGTTGCGCCGCACCACCACCGACGCGGAGGGCGACACGCACATGACCGCCGAGGAGTACGCCGTGATGGACCGGGCCGGGCGGGTCCAGGTGCCCCGCGAGTTCCGCCAGGCGTTGGCGCTGACCCGACGGGTCCGGCTGGCCCTGGAACCCGACCACATCACGATCCGCCCCGATCAGGGAAGCGGCGAATGACAGGCGAGCCGCTGCTCAGCGTGCGCGGCGTCCACCGACGCTTCGGGAGCGGGCCGACAGTCGTCCACGCCCTGCGGGGTGTGTCGTTCGACGTGGCCGCCGGTTCGATGGTGGCGCTCGTCGGCCGGTCCGGTTCGGGCAAGACGACACTGCTCAACGTCCTCGGCGGCCTGGATCGCCCGGACGCCGGAACCGTGCACGTCGACGGCACCGACGTCACCGCGCTCGACGAGGACGGCCTGTCCCGGTTGCGGCGCGAGAAGGTGTCGTACGTCTTCCAGAGCTTCGGGCTGATTCCGGTGCTGTCGGCCGCCGAGAACGTCGCGGCCCCCCTGCGGATGGCCCGCGTCGACCCCGCCGAGCGCGAGCGACGGGTCGAGTTGCTGCTGGAGCTGATCGGTCTTGCCGACCACGCCGGGCAGCGGCCGGCCGAACTGTCCGGCGGCCAGCAGCAGCGGGTGGCGATCGCCCGCGCCCTGGCCGCCTCACCCCAGCTTCTGCTCGCCGACGAGCCCACCGGTCAACTGGACGCCGAGACGGGCCTGTCGGTGATGGCCCTGCTGCGCGGAATCGTCGAGTCCGAAGGCGTCACGGTGCTGGTGTCGACGCACGACGCGGTGATGATGGCCCTGGCCGACCGGGTGATCCGCATCCACGACGGGCACCTCGACGAACAGCCGGCCGGGCAGCCGTACGCGCCGACGCCGGACGCCGGGTGACCTCGACGGTGCGGCTGGTCAGCCGGCGCGCCCGCGCGCAGTGGCCGTTGCTGGCTGCCCTCCTCGTGGTCGTCACCATCGGCGCGACAGTGCTGGGAACCTGCACCCTGCTCGTCACCCGCACCGCCGAGCGGGCGCTGGAGGTCACCATGGCCCGCGCCGCACCCGCCGCCGTCGACGTGACCGTCTACACCGGAACCATCGAAGGCCCGAACACACAGTCCGTAGCCGCCGACACCAAGGGCGTGGTGGCCTCCGCACTCTCATCGTTTCCGGTGACTACCACCGCGCGCGCGTCGACGGTGCTGCGGGCGCTGCCGCCCGGGCTCGTCCCGGGCACCACCGTCGGAGCGCAGGCGTACCTGTCGGGCCTGGACGACCTGCCGACCCGCGCCGAACTGGTCAACGGCCGCTGGCCGCAGCACCCCGGCGACGCGGTGCTGCTGGAATCCACCGCCCGCCTGCTCGACCTCACCCCCGGCAGCCGGGTGCGCCTCGGCGCCGAGCTGGCTCATGAGCCCGTCCCGGCCATCGACGTGACAGTCGTCGGAGTGGTACGCCCGCTGCCGGGGCGCGGCTGGGACCGCGACCCACTGGCCGCGGCCGGCTCCGCCGCCGGTTACCGGGACGGCCGTTTCATGCAGCCGGTGAACGCCTACGGTCCGT
This sequence comes from Micromonospora sp. NPDC005710, assembly GCF_040630995.1. Lineage (NCBI taxonomy): Bacteria > Bacillati > Actinomycetota > Actinomycetes > Micromonosporales > Micromonosporaceae > Micromonospora > Micromonospora sp. NPDC005710. Next base: position 71,299 of record NZ_JBEXYP010000014.1, read on the forward strand.
TCGTCGTCGACCTCGCCGACCTGGTCACCACAGGTGCCACTGTCGACCGGATGGAGGTCACCGCCCATCCGGACCTGTCCCACGCCAACCGCCGCGACCTGGAGGCCGTGGCCGAGGCCCTCCGTGGGGCCGACCGCCGGTTGGCCGGCACCCTCACCGACCGGGTCCGACTCGCGCGGGTCACCTCCGACCTGCCGCTGACCCTGCGGGCCGCCGACGACCAGCGGCACGTCACCGCCGCCGTCGTGCTCGCCATCGCCGCTCTCGGAGGTGTCCTGGCCGCGACGGCACTCGTCCTCGCCGGCCGGCTGACCGCTGGCATCCGCGCCGACGAGACGTCCCTGCGATCCGCTCTGGGCACCAGCCGTCGCCAACTCGCCGCCACCGCGACAATCGAGGCGGGGCTCGTCGCCGCCGTCGCCGCCACGCTCGCGCTGCCTGCCTCGTCGGCCCTGCACGCCGGCCTGACCCACCTGCCGCCGTTGGACACCGCCGGCCTGACCGTCCGGCCGACAGTCGCCGGGGCCCAGGTCCTCGCGGTCGTCGGCGGCGCCCTGGCGCTCGCCGCAGTCCTCACCGTCCTGGCGATCCGGCCCGTCCCGGCGCCCGGCGACCAGCGCACCCGCCGGGAACTGCTGGCCCGGTCCGGCGCCGACCTGCTGCTCGCGCTGTTCGCCGCCGCCGGCTGGTGGCAGCTGTACGCGCAATCCGCCGCCGCCAGCCCACGCGCCGACGCGGTTCGGGTACTCGCGCCGGCGCTCCTGCTCACCGCGGGCGCCGCCCTCGCTCTCCGGGTGGTGTTACCCGCCCTGCGCGGCGCCGACCGGCTGGCGTACCGCGCCCGTGGGCTGGCGCTCCCGCTGGCGGTCGCCGAGGCCGCCCGCCGGCCACAGGCGGTCGCCGCCGGCCTGCTCGTCGGGCTGGCCTGCGCGGCCGGAACCTTCGGCCTCGCCTTCGACGCCACCTGGCACCAGTCGCAGCGCGACCAGGCCGCCCTCTCCGTCGGCACCGACCTGGCACTGCGTCTCAGCACGGCGCCGGCGGCCGGGGACGGCCCGATCGTCAGCGCCGCCACCGCAGGAGTGGTGAGTCCGGCCCTCAACCGTGGCACGACAGTCGGTCAGTGGCTCGGCAGCAACGGAGAGGCACCACGCCTGGTCGCCGTCGACACCACCCGCGCCGACGCGCTGCTGCGCGGGCGGCTCGACGACGACGGCAACTGGGCGGACGTGGGTGCCACGTTGGCACCACCCACCCGGGCCACCGGCCTCGCCATCCCGGCCGGCGCCCCGCTCGTCCTGAGCGGGACCGCTGGCGGCGGCACCCCGCTCACGGTGACGCCCCAACTGCTGCTGCAGGACGCCACCGGCCTGCGCACGACCTGCACCGGTCCCGCCGTACCACTCGACGGACGGGAGGTACGGCTGCCCGCCTGCGCGACGGCCGACGGGCTGCGCCTCGTCGCAGTCGCCCTGCCGGTCACCGTCGAACCGCTCGGCGGACGCGTCGCCGTAGCCGTCACGCTCACCGTCCCGGCCTCGGGGTCGGCGCGGGGGGTCGACGACGGCTCGGACTGGACCGCCACGTCCGCGCCGCCCGTTCCGGGCAAGTTGAGCGAACCGACTGTCGGTGTGTCCGCCATGCCGACCGGAACCGCGCTGCGGATGGGCGCGACAGTCGACATCGGCGGCGGCGCGGAGGACCCCGCCCGGACCCTCGTCGCCACCGCCTTCCCGAACCCTGGCCGGGTGCCCGTCGCCGTGTCCTCCCGCTTCGCCAGCGAGGTCGGCGTCGACATCGGCAGCCGGCTCACCGTCACGGTCGGCATCACACCGGTCCCGATCGTCGTCACCGCTGTCGTGCCGACCGTACCGTCCGCACCCGGCGCCGCCGCCGTCCTGGCCGACCTGGACATGCTGTCGCGCGCACGCGTCGTCGCCGGAGACCTGACGTTCCCGGTGGACGCCTGGTGGGTCGGCCACCCCTCCGGCCCCGCAGCCACCGACCGGGCCGCCGCCCTGAACCTGGGCACCGTCACGACCCGCGAGGCGGAGACCGCCCGCCTCACCAGCGGCCCGCTGAGCGCCGTGCTGCCGGCCGCGCTCCGGCTCATCGTCCCGGCCGCGGCCCTGCTGCTGCTCGCCGGCGTCGTCCTGCACGTCACCTGCGACCTGCAGATCCGCGCCGTCGAGGTGGCGCGGCTACGCGGCCTGGGGATGTCCCGGCGCGACATCAGGAGAGTGCTGCTCGGCCAGCACGCCGGCGTCCTGCTGCCCCTGCTCGCGGCGGGCGCGGCCGTCGGCGCACTCGCCACCCTCGTCGTCGCTCCCCTGCTGGTGCGCTCCGACACCGGTGCCGCGCCCGTCCCGGCCGCCCAGCCACACTGGCCACTGCCGACCGAGGCCGCCCTGCTCGCCGTGCTGCTGGCCGGATGCGTGCTGGCTGTCGCCGTCGTGGTCACCGTCGAGGTCCGCCGAGCCGACGCCGCACACCTGCGGGTGGCACAGTGAAGCGGTGGCTGAGCCGCCGCTGGCCGGCGCTGCACTGGCCCAGCATCGGTGGCCGTGGCCGGAGCGACGCCGGACCACTGCTGCTCACCGCCGCCGTCATCGCGGCCGTCGCGCTGCTCGCCGGAGCCACACCGGCGCTGCTCCGCGCCGCCGCCGACAGCACCGTCCAGGACGCCGCCCGTTCGGCCGACCAGGACGCCGACGTCCTGGTACGCGCCGACTGGGAACGCGACGACGGCCCGACCGGCGGGCGGGTCCGGATGCCCCGCCTCGCCGACGAGGTCGACGAGTTCCTCGCCCGGGCGACGCACGCGCTCGGGCCCGACCTGGACGCCGCGCTTCTCCCGCCCGTCGCCGTCGTCGACAGCCCGATCCTCAACCTCACCGACGGCAACGCGCCGCGTACCTTCCAGTTCACCTACCTGGCCGGTGACCGCGGCAGCCCGGACGTGGCCTGGGTAGCCGGCAGCGCGCCCGGCCCCACCGTCTCCGGCGAGTACGTCGAGGTCTCCTACGGCGGGCCACCCTGGCCGGTGCAGGTCGGGCTCTCCGAGGCGGACGCCGCCGCACTCGACCTCGGCCCCGGCGACCGGATCCCCGTCAAGGACGGCCAGGGTCGCAACAGGGACATCCGGATCAGCGGGATCTACCGGCCCACTGACAGCGCGGACCCCGCCTGGCGGCTGGTACCGGCCCTCCTGCGCCCCGTGCCCGGGGCCGACGGCGTAGGGATCACCAGGTACGCCGGCCTGCTGTCGCGTGAGTCGTTACCGGATGCCCGGCTCGCTGTCGACGAGGACCAACTGCGGCGCACCGTCCACTTCTCCCCCGACCCCGACGCGCTCACCTGGGGCACCAGCGCGGCGCTCGCCAACCAGGTGGTCACGCTGAAGGCGACCTCCGGGGCATCCAGCGACCGCGACGAGTCCCTGAAGTGGCAGTCGCAGCTCGACAGGACCCTGCGGGACGCCCGGAACAGAAGCAGCGCCGCCTTCGCACAGGCCGCCGCCCTGCTCGTCGGGGTGCTGACCGCCACCGTGCTGGTCCTCCTGCTCGCCGCCGACCTGCTGGTCCGCCGACGTACGCAGGTGCTGGCCGCCGCCCGGCAGCGTGGGGCGGCGCTACCCGACATCGCTACGGAACTGCTCATCGAGTCCACTGTGGTGTCTGTGTCGGCGGCGGCCGTCGGGCTCGCGCTCGCCCGCGTGGCCACCGCCGGCGTCTCCTGGACCTGGGCCGTCCCCGTGGTCCTGGCCGGTGCTGTCGCCGGGCCCGCGTTCGGCACCCTCGCCGCCGCCCGCGCCAGCCGCAACCGCCGCCAACCCGCGAACCCGGCCGCTCGGCGTTGGATGCGGGCCACCGGCCACCTGCGCCGGGCCTCCGTGGAGGCCGCTGTCCTGATCGCCGCTGTCGCCGCAGTGGTCACCCTGCACCAGCGAGGGCTCCTGCGCGTCGCCGCCGACGGCGACACCGGTGAGCTGACCGGCGACCTGATCCTGCCGGTCAGCGCCGTCGCCCTGGGGGCGATCGTCGGCGCTCTCGTCCTGCTCCGGCTCGTACCCCTCGGGGCGCGGCTCGCGCTCCGACGGGCCCTGCGCTCGCGCCGCCCGCTGGCCGTGTTCGGTGCCGCCCAGGCGACCACCACGGCCGGGCGCGCGCTGCCGCTGCTGGTCCTGGTGAGCACCACGGCGCTCGCGTCGTTCGCGCTCATCCTCGGGAGCACCGTCACCCGGGGCGTTGCCGACGGCACGTGGAGCACCGTCGGCGCCGACGCCCGCCTCGACGTCGGCACCGACGCCACGGCCGCGACGCCCGCCCTCGCCGAGCGCATCACCGCCGCACCCGGGGTACGGCAGGTCGTCGTCGCGCAGGTGACCGACTCGGCACGCGTCTTCAGCGAATCGACACTGCTCACCCCGCGCCTGGTCATCGTGGACTCCGCGGCGTTCCAGCGTCTGCTGGCCACCACTCCGCTGCCCGACGCGCCGGCGCTGGCCCGGCTCACGGCACGCGGTGCGGGCAACGGGGACGTGCCGGCACTGGTCCGATCGAGCGACGGTGCACTACGGACCGGTTCGCGGTTGCAGTTGCCCCGCAACGACGCCCCGGCGATCCAGCTCGTCGCGGTCGGCACCGCTCCCGCCGTCGGCGGCGCCACCGACGTCGTCATCGTGGACGCCACGGCCCTCGCCGACGCCGGGCTGCCCGTCGTACCGAACACCGTCTGGGTGACCGGCCCCGGCGCGGCGCGGGCCGTGTCGAACAGCGGCGTCGCCGCCGACGTCGTGCTGCGCGCGGACGTCCTGCGGGCGCAGCGGGTGGCTCCGCTGACCGCCGGGCTGCTCCGGCTGGCGTGGACGGCCGCGGCGGTGCTGCTGGCACTGGGCCTGCTCGGCCTCGTTCTCGCCGCCGCCGCCGGTGCGTCGGAGCGGTGGCGGACCCTGACCCGGCTGCGGACCCTCGGCCTGCGGCCACGCGACGCCCGCTGGGTCGCCGCCGGCGAGCTGCTGCCGCCGGTGGTGGTCACCGCGGTGTGCGGCCCGCTGCTCGGGGCCCTGCTCGCACGTCTGACGCTCGGCCCGCTCGACCTGCGGCTGCTCACCGGCCAAGCCACCGACCCGGCGGCCGTCCTGCCGTGGTGGCTGCTGGGTCTGGTGAGCGTGGCACTGCTGGCGGTGGTCGCCACGGTCGTGCCTGTCGAGTCGGCGTTGCGGCGACGCGACCGGCTCGGCGAGGTGCTGCGCGCCGGCGAGTGACCGGTGGTCACCCCGTGCGGGTGGCAGAAACGCCGAGACCCGTCACCGGAGATCCGGTAACGGGTCCAGCTGAACTGATCGTATCGGTGGTGGGCGATACTGGGTTTGAACCAGTGACCTCTTCCGTGTCAAGGAAGCGCGCTCCCACTGCGCCAATCGCCCGTGGCGGCCCCGGGGGGCACATCGCGAGCGGACGACGGGATTCGAACCCGCGACCCTCACCTTGGCAAGGTGATGCGCTACCAGCTGCGCTACGTCCGCACGTCCCCGACAAGCGCCGGTGACAGGTGAACTCTACCCGACGCCAAGATCGCTGGGCACGGCACCCTGGCCGGTCGCGGTTGCGCTGGTCCCCGCCTGGGTACTGGGGGCTCGACAGCGCACCACACCCCCCTAAGGAGGCTGTCGTGGGTATCGGCACCAGCATCTTCCTGATCGCGCTCGGCGCGATCCTCACCTTCGCACTGGACACGAGCGTCGGCGGCATCAACCTCGACGTGGTCGGCTGGATCCTGATGGGCGCCGGCGTGCTCGGCCTGATCATGACCACGCTGATCTGGGGTCGCCGCCGCCAGGTCGTCACCACCACCGAGCAGCCGGTGGAGTACCGCCAGGTCGAGGAGCGGCGGGACATCGCACCCCCGCTGTGACCCGATGACCTCCATCGCTGATGGAGCTGTGTGATGCCGGGCCGGTCGCCTCGCCGAAGGCGGCCGGCCCGTCGGCACTGCGATCCGTGGCAGCCCAGCAGAACTACCTTCGGCGTGTCGAGTCGCTGAACTGCCAGCGAGGCGCGGTGGCTTCCACAAGCGGAACGGCTCGCCACCGGGTTTCCGATGACGAGCCGTTCTTGTCTGGTGGGCGATACTGGGTTTGAACCAGTGACCTCTTCCGTGTCAAGGAAGCGCGCTCCCACTGCGCCAATCGCCCGTGCTTGTTGCCGAGGTGGGGACGGGATTTGAACCCGCGTACACGGCTTTGCAGGCCGTTGCCTCGCCTCTCGGCCACCCCACCGAGGTTGCCCCCGTGAAATACGTGGCGGCAGCTCCGAGCGGACGACGGGATTCGAACCCGCGACCCTCACCTTGGCAAGGTGATGCGCTACCAGCTGCGCTACGTCCGCACGCCCCCGGACGTTCCCGGGTGACGGATGAGAACTTTAGCCGAGCCGGTGTTTGACTGCCAACTCGGGGTCGCCTCGGCGCGTCCGGTGTGGGCGCGCCGCACCCTGTGGGTCCGGTTCCGGGTGGTCGGAGCTGGACCGGAGCAACCCCCGGTAGGCTTCCTAGGGGGCTGGACTGGTATTCCCACCCTGCACCGACCGTCACACTCCGACATCGCCAGGCAACGATCGTCATCACCGCGTCGCAAGCCCGACCATCGACGTCTCCACCCCCCGACACTGGGCGGCGGACCTCGGCGAACACTCTCTGTCGAACGACAGGCGAGACCTGCGGAAAGTGTCCGGCTTCCGACTGTCGCCGCGTACATCAGCGCGTAGTGGTAACTGTTCGTGTTCAGTCGGATGGGTTACGGTAACGGTCGTGACGAGACGTGCGGCCGAGATCCGCCTGGATGCCCTGCTGCGCACCGCCTGTGACGTGATCGTGGAGCGCGGTCTGGCCAACACCCGGACAGCGGACGTGGCGAATGCCGCGGGCGTGAGCCAGGCGTTGGTCTTCTACCACTTTGCCACCAAGGAACGATTGCTCGCGCAGGCGTTCGCGTACGCGGTCGAACAGGACCTGGCCCGGCTGGACGCGGTGACCCGCTCCTCGGCCCCGCCGCTGACCAAGCTCCGCCGGATCCTCAAGCTCTACACCCCGGCCGGGCGGGCCACCTCCTGGTCGATGTGGATCGACGGCTGGTCCGAGTCGCTGCGTACCCCGGAGTTGGAGAAGGTCTCCCGCCGGCTCGACCTGCGCTGGCGGCAGGACCTGGCCGCGGTGATCAGCGCCGGGGTGGCCGACGGCACCTTCCAGTGCGCCGACCCCGACGGCGCCGCCTGGCGGATCAGCGCGGTGATGGACGGCCTCGCCGTCCAACTCGCCGTGCACGAGCGCGTGATCTCCCGCCGGCAGTTCGGCGAGTGGGTCCGGCTGGTCACCGCCCGCGAGCTCGGCCTTGATCCAGCCGACCTGGACTGACCTGGGCAATCGGCACAGATCCAGGGCACCAGGCCGGGCAAAACGGGCGCGGGCCGCCCCGCCTACCGGAACAATCGGCAGCATGGATCTCGTGGAGGCGTACCGCCGGAGCCTGGCCGAGTTCATCGACCGGGTCGACCAGATCGAGCCCGGCCAGTGGTCCGACCCGACGCCCTGCTCGGACTGGGACCTCCGCACGCTCGTCAACCACGTGGTGACCGAGGACCGGTGGAGCGTGCCGCTGCTCGCCGGTCGCACCATCGACGAGGTCGGCGACCGGCTCGACGGTGACCAGCTCGGCGCCGACCCGATCGCGACGGCTCGGGAAGCCGCGGCGCAGGCCGAGATCGCCGCCACCCACCCCGGCACCGTCGACCGGACCGTGCACCTCTCCAGCGGCGACACCCCGGCCACCGAGTACCTCCGGCAACTCCTCGCCGAGCACCTCGTGCACGGCTGGGACGTGGCGGTGGCCATCGGCGCGCAGCCGCGGCTCGACCCGGACGCGGTGCACGCCGCCGCCCAGTGGTTCGCCGGCCAGATCGAGACCTATCGGCGCAACAACCTGGTCCACACCGGGGTACGGGTGCCTGACGACGCCGACGAGCAGGACCACCTGCTGGCCGCGTTCGGCCGCGACCCCGACTGGGCGCCGAGCGACTGACCAGATCTCGATCTGTCGACGCGATAGCGGCTCCGGACCTTGCCGGGACCTCGAGAGGCTGATATCCACAGATGCGCATGCGTCACCGCGCATCTGTGGTCGGCGGCTCGCCGGCCATCTCGCTCCCACGAGGAGGTCCCGTGCCACAACCGGAGTGGTCACCCCCGATGAGCCGGCGTCGACGCCGGCTCATCGCCATCCTGGCGACGACGACGACGGTCGCCGCGCTGCTCCCCACCAGCGTGAGCACCGCTGCCCCCACCGGCGGCACGGCGTCCGCCGAGCGCCGGTCCGGACCGTTCGCCGAGGGGTACGCACCCGCCGACGCCGACAACCGCACCGGTACGGCGGCACCTGACGCGCGCCAACGCGGCCTCGCCCGCGCCGTCGACCCCGACGTCAGGTGGAACCGGCTCGGCACCCCGCAGGCGCTCGGCCCCGGTCGCGGCCCGCTGGCCAGCGGGCTGCCCGCCGACCCGGAGGCCGCGGCCCGCGCCTACCTGGCCGCCAACGGTGACCTGTTCGGCATGGACGCCGCCGCGGTGGCCGCCATGGAACGGGTGCTGGTCCGGCCGATCGGCAGCGGCACCGTCGTCACCCTCCGGCAACGCTTCGGTGACCTGCCGGCCGGGCCGGACGGCCTTGTCACAGTCGCGGTCTCCGACGGCGCGGTGCTCTCGGTCAGCTCATCGCTGGCCCGGAACACCGGCGCGCCGGCGCCGGCCACCCGCAGCGCCGAGCAGGCGTACGCCGCCGCGCTCGCGGACGCGAAGCTGACCGCTGGCGCGGTGGCCAGCCACACCATCCGGTCGGTGGCAGTGCCCACCCCGCTGGACGGGCCCCGGGCCGCCTACGAGGTGACCATGATCGGCGCGGACACCGAGCACCCGGCCGCGTTCACCAGCTACGTGGACGGCAGCACCGGGCAGGTGCTGGTCCGCGAGGATCTTGTCGACTACGACTCCGACAACCCGAGCTGGGCGGTCTTCCCGGCCACCCCGCCCCGCGACCTCGGCCCCGGGCAGGACCCCCGGGTGCGGTGGTGCGGCGACCCGGCCCCCGGCTGCCAGGCCGCATCCCGCGACCCGGCCACCGGCCAACCGTGGGACGTCGACGCGGCCACCGGCACGCCGACGTTCACCTCGCGCGGCAACTCGGCCAACACGGTGCTGTCCTGGGGCGCGAGCACCCCGGTCGTGCCGGCCCCCACCAGCCCGGAACGCCGCTACGAGTACCCCTTCACCGACCAGTGGCACCAGGCGAAGTGCAATCCGGGGGTGTTCACCTCCGCCCAGCGCAACGACGCGGACGCGTCGATCGCCAACCTCTTCGCCATGCACAACCGGATGCACGACTGGTCGTACCAGTTGGGCTTCACCGAGTCGGCGTGGAACCTCCAGGCGGTGAACCTCACCCCGTCCGGGCTGGGCGGGGACGCCGAGCAGGGCCGCGCCCAGCAGGGCGCGTTGACCGGCAACCGGAACAACGCCAACCAGGGCACCCCGCGCGACGGGCTGCCGCCGACCACGAACATGTACCTGTGGCAGCCGCAGGCCGGCGGGCCGTACCCGCCGTGCGTGGACGGCGACTACGACATGACGGTGATCGGCCACGAGTACACCCACGCGATCACCAACCGGATGATCGCCGGCCCGGACAGCGGGATCAGCGGCCACCAGGGCGGAGCGATGGGTGAGTCGTGGGGCGACCTGCTCGCCGCCGAGTACCTCTTCCAGCACGGGCTACGGGCACCCGGTGAGACGCCGTTCATCACCGGCGGCTACGTCACCGGCAACCTGGTCAGCGGCATCCGCAACTACGACCTGAGCCGCAGCCCTCTCAACTACTCCGACATCGGCTACAACACCGCCGGCCCGGCCGTGCACGCCGACGGGGAGATCTGGGGCGCCACCAACTTCCGGGTCCGCTCCGCCCTGGTCAAGCGCTACGGCCTCGGCACCCCGCAGCGGCAGCTCGACTGCGCACAGGGGAAGGTCGCGGCGGACCAGTGCCCGGGCAACCGGCGCTGGTCGCAGTTGGTCTTCGACTCGTTCCTGCTCCAGGCCGCCAGCCAGGTCAGCATGCTCGACATGCGGGACAACATGCTCACCGCCGACCTGCTCCGTTTCGGCGGCGCGAACCAGGACCTGATCTGGGCCGAGTTCGCCCGCTCCGGAATGGGCCGGGACGCCGTCACCAACGGTGCCGGCGACACCGATCCGACGCCGAGTTTCGCCTCGCCGCGCGGCGGCAACGCGACGCTCACCCTTCGCCCGCGCGGGGACAGCGCCGACGCGCCGATCCGCGTGTACGTGGGGGCGTACGAGGCGCGGGCCGTGCCGGTGGCCGACACCGACCCGGCGACGCCGATCCCGGACACCGTGGAGATGGTGGCCGGCACGTACGACCTGCTCGCCGTGGCTCCCAGCTTCGGGCACCAGCGGCTCAGTGTGGTCGCCAAGGCGGGTCAGGACGGTTACGTCGACCTGCGGATGAGCCGCAACCTGGCGTCCACCGCGTCCGGGGCCACGGTCACCGGCGACGGGGTCAATCTCGACCGGGTAGCCGACGACACCGAGGCGACGAACTGGGCCTCCCTGGACGGGGTCGCCGGCCGGCAGCTCACCGTGGCGCTCCCCGGCGGCGCCGCCCAGACGGTCAAGCGGGTGAACGTCAGCGCGATGCTGCGCCCGGCGATCACCGGCGACGCCGACACCGGCGCGCAGAACGCGCTCAGTGCGTTGCGCTCGTTCGCGGTGTCGGCCTGCAACGCGACGACCACCGACTGCGCGGACCCGGCGCGCTGGCAGCGCATCTACACCAGCGCTGAGGACGCGTTCCCCGGCGGGGCGTACCGGGCGTACAGCCGGGACATCAACCTCCGGACGTTCGCGGTACCCAGCACCCTCGCCACCCACCTGCGTCTCGAGGTGCTGGCGAGCCAGTGCACCGGCGGCCCGAACTACGCGGGTGAGCAGGACGACGACCCGGCCACGACGACTGACTGCGCGACCGCCAGCCCGGCCCGCAGCCAGGTCAGGATCGCCGAGTTCCAGGCGTTCGCGAAGTGACACCGTGGGGCCGGCGGGCATCCGCCGGCCCCACCCCCGATCAGCGGTGCGCCCGGCGCCAGGGGTCGGCCACGGCGGGACGCTCCCAGTGCCGGTCCACCGGGGGGTCGTCCGCCTCGTCGGCGTCCCCGGCCGCGGCCCTGGTCAGTTGGCGCAGCCGCAGCAGCAGCCCCACCCCGAGGAAGAGCAGCAGCCCGCCGAGCAGGAACGCGGCCTGCACCACTCCGAACGCGCCGGACTGCGAGACCGGACGGTTGGCCGCCGGTGGCGCGGCGTCGGCCGGGTACTCCGCGACCGGCTCCTCGCTCGCCGTGCTCTCGTCCTCGGTGGGCGTACTCGGCGATTCACTGGGCTCCGGCGGGGTAGCCGTCGGCTTCGGCGTAGCGGTCGGCACGCCACGCACCCCCACCACCGACCGGGTGGCGGTCTGCCGGGCGAGCAGGCGCAGGTTGGCGTCGTACGCCTCGGCGGCGAGGGTGACCCGCCCCTGGGTGACGTCCTCGGCGAAGGCCACCCGGTAGCGGGCCGTGACCGTGCGGCCCGGGCAGAGCGTGCCCGGGTCGAGCTGCCGGTCGGTCAACCGGGCCACGTCACCCTCGGTGCGGATCTCCAGCGGAAAGTCGCCGGTCTCCTCGACCCGGTCCATCTTCACCTGGTCGAGCCGGAGGCCCCCCTGCACGCTGAGCACCATCGACCAGCGCACCTTCGCGCACCTGGCGCGTCGATCCGTCTGGGAGACCACAGCGGATATCGTCCGCACCTGCTCACCGGCGGTGAACCGTCCCGGCAGGCCGCTCATCTCGGTGGTGAAGGCCGCCTGTGCCGGGGCGGCCAGGGTCAGCACCGCCCCGGTCATGCCGGCAACCACCGCCCCGACCCATAGCGCAAACCGCCACACGATCACCACCACCTCGCCTCTTCTCGTCGTTCCGGGGAAACGCTAGGAGGAAACGGGCGGGCCGGACAGAGGGGTGTCTTCGCAGCGGACGCCAAGGACAACTGGCAATTTCACCGAGAGTGGTGAACTGCTGACCCCTAGCGGCACCGCAGCCTCGAACCCTCGGCGGGTTGCTGGCCCAGCCGAGGCGAGAGCATTCGAAAGGGCATGGCACCATCCCGGGCCCCCGGGGTTCGTCACTCCAGAAAAGCCCCCGCCAGCGCCGATCTTGCAGTTTCGGTCGCCGATATGCGCGGAAAACCATCTTCTGTCGCGACCGTCAACGCAAGATCGCGGAGCAGGGCAGCCGGATGCCGTCGATCATGCAGTTGTGGTGCCAGATATGACGCACCATAAACACTTTGTCGCCCACCACAACTCCATGATCGACGAGGCAGTGCGGTACACGAACGGCCGCTCGCCCCAACGCAACGTCGTACATAGCGCCCTCATGCGCTGGCGCCTCCTCGACGCACCTCCCTGCGGCGCCGGTGACTGCCGGTGCGCGAGAATCACCATGTGTCCGAGCTCTCCAGCACCTTCGTCCGGCTGCACGCCCGACTGGCCCCGGTCCCCTTCGTGCCCGAGGTCCGGCTGCACCAGGCGGACGAGCCGATCGGGCTGTGGGAGCTGACCGAGGGCGAGTTCTCCACCGACCGGCCGCCACCGTTCTGGGCGTTCGCCTGGGCGGGCGGGCAGGCCCTCGCCCGGTACATGACCGACCACCCGGAGCTGGTCGCCGGCCGCCGGGTGCTCGACCTCGCCTCCGGTTCCGGTTTGGTGGCCATCGCCGCCGCCCGCGCCGGCGCGGCGTCGGTGCGGGCCGTCGAGGTGGACGAACTGGCGGTGGCGGCCGTCGCCCTCAACGCCGAGGCCAACGGGGTACGCGTCGACGCCGAGTTCGGCGACATCCTCGACGGCGACGCCGGGGACGCCGAGGTGGTGCTCGCCGGGGACGTCTTCTACAGCGAGGCGATGGCCCGCCGGGTCCTGCGGTTCCTGCTGCGCGCCGCCCGGGCCGGCGCGCCGGCGCTTGTCGGTGATCCCGGCCGGGCGTTCCTGCCCCGCGACCGCTTCGACGAGGTGGCCGCGTACGACGTGCCGGTGCCGGAGGCGTTGGAGAGTGTGCGGGTGAAGCGCACCACGGTCTGGCGGCTGCGGGCCGGGCTGCCGGGGGCCTCCGGCTAGCGTGTCCGGGTGCTGTTCCGCAGTTGGGCGCAGGTGGCCGACCCCGCATGGCCGGACGTGGCCCGGGTGCCGGACCACGTCGGCGGCACCCACCTGGTCGTGACCCGGCACGCGCTGGTCCGCCAGGTTCTCGCCGATCCGGTCACCTTTCGGCCGGACAACGCGCTGGACGCGGTGACGCCGATGCCGGTGACGGCGCTGCGGGTGCTCGCCGGGCACCGGTTCCGGCTGCCGCCGACCCTGGCGAACAACTCGGCTGTCAGCCATCCGGGGCTCCGGGCGATCGTCGCGGAGGCGTTGCACCCGACCCGGGTCGCCGCGCAGCGGCAGTGGCTCACCGCGCTGGTTCGGGACCGGGTGGCAGGCATCGACGCCACGCTCGACGCCGGTGAACCGGTCGACCTGTACGCGGACCTCGTCGCCGACCTGCCGCTGCTGGTGCTGGCCCGGCTCGTCGAGCTGCCGGACGCGTCGGTCGGCACGGTCAAGGAGTTCGCCCGCGCCGCGCTGGAGCTGTTCTGGGCACCACTCGACGCCGACCGGCAGGTGGCCCTGGCCGCCGAGGTGGGCCGGTTCCACGGCGTACTGCGGGACTTCGCGACCACCGGCGGCGGTCTGGCCGCCGAGTTGCGCGCGGCCGGGCACCCGCCGGACGTGGTGGTCGGCGCGCTCTTCTTCCTCCTCGTCGCCGGCCAGGAGACCACCTCGCAGTTCCTCACCCTGCTGCTGCACCGGCTGGCCGACGAGCCCGTCGTCCGGGCCGGCCTGCGCGGCGGTGAGGTAGCGGTGGCCGACGTGGTGGAGGAGGGGTTACGGCTGGAACCACCGATCGTCACCTGGCGGCGGGTGGCGACGACGGACAGCACGCTCGGCGGCACAGTAGTGCCGGCGGGCAGCAGCATCGTGCTGTGGCTGGCCCGCGCCGGCAGGGACCCGGCGGTCGTGGAGTCGCCCGACGAGTTCCGTCCGGGCCAACGGGGATCGCGCCGACACCTGGCGTTCGGGGCGGGCGCGCACCGCTGCGTCGGGGACGTGCTGGCCCGGATGGAGGCGGCAGTGGTGGTGGCCGAGACCGCACCACTGCTGGACGGGGTGACAGTGCTCCGTCCGCCCTGGTGCCCGGACAATCTGACCTTCCGGATGCCCGACGCGTTCGTGGTCGGCCGTTCCACCGGGCCACCGGGCTGACCGGATCCTGACATTCGCTCGGTATGTTTCCGGGCGTGTCAGCCATCCCCACCCGTCGGATCGCCGCCGTCGTCACGTTTCTGGGCCTGTTGGCGCTGACTGCGTGCACAGTCACCTCCGGTCACCCGGCCCACGCCCGGCAGATCACCGCGGCCCGCCCGGCTCCGTCCGCACCGGCGCCGACCCCCTCGGCCTCGCCGTCCGCGACGGTGAAACCGGCGTTCAAGAGCCTGGCCTGGTACGTGTCCCAGGTGCCGACGTTTCCGGAGGCACCGCCGCCGCAGCCGGTGCCGCTGCCGGCGACCGGTTCGGCGGCGTTCTGGCACCGCCTGCCGACCGATCAGAAGGTCGCCTTCATCACCATCGACGACGGCGGGTTGGCCCGCCCCCCTGAGGTGATCGACTTCATCTGGGAGGCGCGCATCCCGGTCACCCTGTTCCTGAACTCTCCGGCGGCGGCGGAGCACACCGACTACTTCCGGCAGATCGAGGCGGTGGGTGGGGTCGTGGAGAACCACACGATCCACCACAACTCGCTCGCCGGCCGGTCGTACGACTACCAGAAGCAGGAGATCTGTGGTGCCGCGGACAGCCTGGAAGGGCTGTTCGGCAAGCGGCCCACGCTGTTCCGGCCACCGTTCGGCGAGCACGACAGCACCACGCTGAAGGCCGCGCACGACTGCGGCGCGAAGGCGGTCTTCCACTGGACCGAGACCGTCCACGAGGGAAAGGTGCGCTACCAGACCCCGGAGAAGGTGGTCCAACCCGGCGACGTCCTGCTGATGCACTTCCGACCGGCGCTGATGGACGACCTGCTCGCGGCGTTGAAGGCGATCCACCGGGCCGGGCTCACCCCGGCACTGCTTGAGCAGTACGTACGGTGAGCAGCCCGCCACCGGCCTGACGAAAGTCAGTGGTGGGTGGTGCCGAACGGGCGCGGTGGAGCAGCAGGCCGCGCGCCTAGCGTCATCGCATGATCACATTACGTGGGTTGACGAAACGGTTCGGCCCGACCGTCGCTGTCGACGCGTTGACAGTCGACATCGCGCCCGGCCGGGTCACCGGTTTTCTCGGCCCCAACGGCGCCGGCAAGTCCACCACCATGCGGATGATCCTCGGGCTGGACCGTCCCACCGCCGGGCAGGCCCTGGTCGGCGGGCGCGCGTACCGGGAGTTGCGCCGGCCGCTGCACGAGGTCGGCGCGTTGCTCGACGCCCGGGCCATCCACCCCGCCCGGTCCGGCCGGGCCCACCTGCGGGCCATGGCACACAGCAACGGCATCCCGGCCCGTCGGGTCGACGAGGTGCTGGACACCGTCGGGCTGGACGCCCGGGCCGCCGGCAAGTCGGGGCGGACGCTGTCCCTCGGCATGGGCCAACGGCTGGGCATCGCCGGCGCGCTCCTCGGTGACCCGCCGGTGCTGATGTTCGACGAGCCGGTGAACGGCCTCGACCCGGACGGGGTGCGTTGGGTGCGGCACCTGATGCGCTCGCTGGCCGACGAGGGACGGACGGTCTTCGTCTCCAGCCACCTGATGAGCGAGATGCAACTCACCGCCGACCAACTCGTGGTGATCGGTCGGGGACGGCTGCTCGCCGACGCGCCGATCGGCGAGGTGATCGCCCGCAGCACCGTCGCGGTCCGGGTCCGCAGCCCGCACCCGGACGGGCTGGCCGCCCTCACCGCGCGCCTCACCGCCGCCGGGGCGACGGTCGAGGCGGCCGACCGCAACGAGCTGACAGTCACCGGCGCCACCGCCGACCAGGTCGGCGACCTGGCCCACGAGCTGGGGGTACGACTGCACGAGCTGAGCGCGCACGCCGCATCGTTGGAGCAGGCGTACATGGAGCTGACCGCCGACAGCGTCGAGTACGCGGGTGGCCCGGTCGACGGCGGGCAGCGATGAGCGCGCGGACCGACGCGGGCACCCGTCCCGCCATCGCGCCGGCTGCGTTCCGCGGGGCCGTGGCCGCCGAGTGGACGAAGCTCTCCTCGGTGCGTAGTTCCTGGTGGACGGCGCTGGCCGGGCTGCTGGTGATGGCCGCGAGCGCCGGCCAACTGGCCATCTACATAGCGAACGACAACACGAACGACGACCCGACCGACGACCGGGGGATCGTCACCGTCGGCAGCGTGCTGATCGACTCGGTCGAGCTGACCCAGTACGTGGTGCTGGCACTGGGCCTGCTCGCGATCACCGCCGAGTTCACGAGTGGCACCATCCGGACCACACTCCAGTGCACCCCGTCCCGCGGTCGCGTGCTGCTGGCCAAGGCCGCCGTCACCGGCGCTGTCACCTTCGCGCTCGGGCTGCTGCTCGGTGGAGTCGGCATCCTGGTGGCCCGGCCGGTGCTCGCCGAGTGGGGCAGCGCCCCGGCCGCCGACACCGTCGGCGACATCGTGGCGGTGGCGGCCTACCTGGCGCTGGTCGGCGTCCTCGCCCTGGGCCTCGGTGCCGCGCTGCGCAGCGCGGTGCTCACCCTCACCGTGCTCCTCGCCACCCTGATGATCGTGCCGCTGTCGCTTCAGGAGCCGGACATCGACGTGCTGAACCGGATCGCCGACGTGTTCCCCGGAGTGGCCGGCGGGCACTTCCTGGCCGGCGACACCGAGCCGTACCCGCCAGTGGTCGGGCTGCTCCTGCTCGCCGGGTGGGCGGGTGCCGCGCTGCTGCTGGGCCGGGCCGCCCTGCGCCGCCGCGACGCGTAGAGCCGGCAGAGCTGAGCGGGGGCCACCCGGCCCCCGCTCAGCCGTCGACCAACCCCGCCTCGTACGCGAGGATCGCCGCCTGCACCCGGTTGCGCACCTCCAGCCGGGTGAAAATGCTGGTCAGATAGCTCTTCACGGTGCCCTCCACCAGGTGCAGGCGGCGGGCGATCTCGGCGTTGGAGAGCCCCGCCCCGACCAGCGCCAGCACCTCCCGCTCCCGCTCGGTCAGCCCCGCCGTCCGGTCCCGGGCGGCGGGCCGGCGGGCCAACCGGCCGGCCCCCAGCTCGATCACCCGGCGGGCCACCCTCGGCGACAGGTACGCCCCACCGTCGGCGACCGCGTGCACTCCGGCGATCAACTCCCGCGGGTCGCCGGCCTTGAGCAGGAACCCGCTGGCACCGTGCCCGAGCGCCCGGGCCACGTGGTCGTCCTCGCCGAACGTGGTCAGCATGATCGTCGCGGTGTCCGGTACGACCCGGCGGATCTCGGCGGCGGCGGCCAACCCGTCCAGCCGCGGCATTCGGATGTCCAACAACGCCACCCGGGGTCGGTGGGCACGCACCGCCTCCACCGCCGCGTGCCCGTCACCGGCCTCGGCCACCACCTCGATGCCGGGGTCGCTGGCGAGGATGGCCCGGACACCGGCCCGCATCATCGCCTCGTCGTCGGCCAGCACCACCCGGATCGGCGGTGCCCCCGCCGTGTCGGTGTCCACTAGGCGATCCACTCCTTGCTGACCAGCCGGCCATCGGTGAAACAGAGCCGCCAGGTGGGCTCCGCGAGTGGGAAGTTGCCGTCGGTGTAGTACTCGCAGCCGGCCTGGTCGGCCGCCGCCGGGCGTTCCACCTGCCGCCGGGGCAACCCGACCAGCTCCGACCGGGCCGCACCCACCCGCAACTGGTCGAAGGCGGCCCGGTCCAGCACCGTCCCCGCGGTCGCCACCGGGTAGTAGACGAACGAGAGCACCAGGGCGAAACCGACAGGTGCGACGAGCGCCACCAGCAAACTGCGCCGAACCCGCCGCCGGGCGTCGTGCAGCCGCCGCTCGGCCTCCACCGGCCGCTCCGCCGCACCCGTTCGCTCCTCGGACCAGGACGTCGGCCCGGCCTCGGCCGCCGACCCGATCGCCTCCGGCGGCGGTGCGGTGGCCGGCAACACCGCCCGTACCGCGAACCCGCCGTCGGCCCGGTGACCCGCGTCGAGCGTCCCGCCGGCCAGACGCACCCGCTCGGCGAGGGCGAGCAGCCCACTGCCCTGCGACGGCGGGGCGGGCAGCGGGCCGGCCGGTGGGGGCTCGTTGACGACGCTCACCTCGACCCGGTCACCGTCGCGTTCGAGCCGCACATCGACAGGTGCGCCCGGCGCGTACCGGGCCGCGTTCGTCAGCGACTCCCGGACGATCCGGTGCGCCGCGTGAGAGGTCATCGCCGGCAGCTCCGCCACCGTCGGGGTGGCGTCCAGCCGTACCGCCATCCCGGCCTCCCGGGCGCCCTCGACCAGCTCGGCGACCGTCTCCCCGCTCGGACGCAGCGACCCGCCCGCCTCCTCGCGGAGCACCCCGATGATCTCGTGCAGGCGCTCGGTTGCGGCCGAGACACTGGCCCGCAACTCCCCCGCCGCGGCCCGGTGCCCGTCGTCCAGGTCGGCGGCGACCTCCAGGGCGGCGGCACGCACCGCGATCAGGCTGAGGTCGTGGCCCAGCGAGTCGTGCATCTCCCCGGCGATCCGGGCCCGCTCCCGCAGCCGGATCCGCTCGGCGGCACCCCGCTGCTCGCGGGTCAGCGCGTCGACGTGCCGGCGACCGGCGTCGGTCAACTCCTGCTGCTGGCGGCGGTACCTGCCCACCAACCAGGGGAACACGGCGGCGAAGAGCAGCACCGAGGCGAGCAGGAACCAGGTGGCCGCGCCGGTGCCGAGCAGCAGCAGGTTGAGCGCCGTGCCACCGGCCGCGACCAGCACGAAGACCATAATCGACGGGCCCACCGTGGCGCTGCGCCGCCCGGCGAGATAGCTGAAGACCGGAATGGCGAACACGAAGTTGCCGTCGACCACCGACCCGAGCACCACGAGCACCAGGGCGACCAACGGCTGACGTCGACTCGCCACCACCGCCGCACCGAGCAGCAGCACCTTGCCGACCAGCAGCGGCAGCGCGTACCGCGGATACGGCGGGCTGACCCCGGCGTAGCCGACCGGGGCGGCCACCACCGCCCACAGCAGCACGTCCAGCAGCAGGCGACGCCACCGGTGTGACCCACCCGGCGGCGCAGAGTCGACAATCCGCACGGCGGTCAGGCTACCTACGCCCGACCTGCGCGAACACCGACGAAAGTCAGGTGTTCAGCCGCTCTCCTCGGCCCAGACCCGCCAGTCGTCGAGCACGCCGTGCAGAGCCGGGGTGAGCCAACCCGGCGCGGAGCGCCGGAACACCCCCGGGTCCATCGCGCCCGCGCCGTCAGGCAACGCGCCGAGCAGGTTCGGCACCAGGTCGGCGAGGTTCGTCCAGTGCACCAGCTCCGGCCGGGCCGGCCAGGCACCGATCACCACACCGGCCGGCACCGCCCTACGGTCCAACGCCTCGAGGGTCAACGCCGTGTGGTTGAGCGTGCCCAACCCGGCACGGGCGACCACCACGGCCGGCGCGCCGAGCGACACAGCCAGGTCCGCCATCGTCCACGGCTCCCCCGACGGCCGCAGCCCCATCGGCACCAGCAACCCACCCGCGCCCTCGATCAACACGAGGTCGTGCTTGTCGGCCTCCGCGCGGACGGCGTCCACCGCCGCGTACAACTCCAACGGCGGCAGGTCCGCGACCCGCGCGGCGGCCAACGGGGCGAGCGGATCCGGATAGCTGGCCAGGGTCCGACCGGTCAGCGGCGCGGCCAGCCGGTTGACCACGTCCACGTCGCCGGGCTCACCGCCTGCCGTACCGGTCTGACCCGGCTTGACCACCGCCACCCGCAACCCGGCCGCCTGCGCGGCTGCCGCGATCGCCGCGGTCGCCACCGTCTTGCCGACCTCGGTGTCCGTCCCGGTAACCAGAACCGACCCCGCCCACCCGCTCACGGTGCAACCCTGGATCGCGACTGCGGGGCTCGCAAACCCGGCTCACTCCTCACGCTCACGGCGCAACCTCTGTTCGCGACTGCGGGGCTCGCAAACCCGGCTCACTCCTCACGCTCACGGCGCAACCTCTGTTCGCGACTGCGGGGCTCGCAAACCCGGCTCACTCCT
>NZ_JBEXYP010000014.1:91801-104962 GCF_040630995.1 Micromonospora sp. NPDC005710
TCACGCTCACGGCGCACAGTCCACGATGACGTCGAGCGCCCGCTCGAACGCCACCCTCGGCACTCCCGCGCTCACCGTCAGGCGCAGGCGGGAGCGGCTGTCCGGGGTGGACGGTGGCCGGAAACAGCCCACCGCGACGCCCCGGTCCCGGCAGTCCGCTGCCCAGGCGGTCGCCGCCTCCGGCCCCGGGGCGGTCACCGAGATGACCGCCGCGTCCGGGGCGGAGACGGTGAGCCCGGCCGCCCGCAGTCGACCGACAGCCAGCCGCACCCGGTCGGACAACTCGGCGCGCCTGTCGTCGCCGACCTGGGCGAGCCGCAGCGCCGCGTGCACACCGGCGGCGACCGCTGGCGGCAGTGCCGTGTCGAAGATGAACGTGCGCCCGGTCTCGATCAGATGCCGGACGAACTCGGCCGGGCCGGCGACGACGCCACCAGCGCCACCGAGCGCCTTGGACAGGGTGGCGGTGACCACCACGTCCGGCTCACCGGCCAGCCCGGCGGCCGCCACCGCGCCCGCGCCGGCCGGCCCGGTCAGCCCCAGCGCGTGCGCGTCGTCGACGAGCAGCAGCGCGCCGTGGCGGCGCGCCACCGCGTGCAGTCGAGCCAGCGGGGCGAGGTCACCGTCGACCGAGAAGACCGACTCGGTCACCACCACCGCCGGGCGGCCGGGTGCGGCCGCGAGCGCGGCGGCCACCGCGTCGACGTCGGCGTGCGGGGTTACCACCGTCTCCGCACCGGCGAGGCGACAGCCGTCGATGAGCGACGCGTGGTTGTGCGCGTCGGAGACGAGCAACGTCCGAGGTTGGACGAGCGCCCGCAGCGCACCGAGGTTGGCCAGGTAGCCCGAGGAGAAGACCAGGGCCCCGTCGGTGCCCAGCCAACGGGCCAGGTCCTGCTCCAGCGCCCGGTGCGCGTCCGTGGAGCCGCGCACCAGACGCGACCCGGTCGCCCCCAGCCCGTACGCCAGGAGTGCCGCGGTGGCCGCGGCGGTGACCTCCGGGTGGGTGGCCAGGCCGAGGTAGTCGTTGCCGGCCAGATCGGTCATCTGATCGTCGGCCGGACGCGGATGCAGCCGCCGGGTGAGCCCGGCCTTGGCCCGCAGCTCCGCACGGCGGTCGAGCGCCGCCAGCCAGTCCGCCACCGTCACCCTCCCCCGCTGTGCGTGCCGGTCAGCCCGACACCCGCCGGGCGAAATTACCACCCGCCGCCACCGGCCCGACGGTTCCACTCGGTGCGAGGTGCGGACGGGCCGCCAGGTCTTCCGGCTGATCGGAGAGCCCACGGCCGGTACGAGGGCCCCTGGCTCGACCGAGCCTCTGGTACCGGCCTAGTAGGGTACGAGCCATGCCAGAGATCCTCGACCAGGCCCGGACCCAGGTCCTGGGTGACGGTGTCGGCCTCGATCAGGCCGGCGTCCTCGCCGTGCTGAACCTCCCCGACGAGCACCTGCCCGCCGCCCTCCAGCTCGCTCACGACGTGCGGATGCGCTGGTGCGGCCCGGAGGTCGAGGTCGAGGGAATCGTCTCGCTCAAGACCGGCGGCTGCCCGGAGGACTGCCACTTCTGCTCGCAGTCGGGCCTGTTCACCTCACCGGTGCGTTCGGTCTGGCTGGACATCCCGTCGCTCGTCGAGGCGGCGAAGCAGACCGCGGCGACCGGAGCGACGGAGTTCTGCATCGTCGCCGCGGTCCGGGGCCCGGATGCCCGGCTGATGAAGCAGATGCGCGAGGGCGTCGCCGCCATCAGGGCGGCCGTCGACATCCAGGTCGCCGCGTCGCTGGGCATGCTCAGCAAGGAGCAGGTCGACGACCTGGTCGACATGGGCGTGCACCGCTACAACCACAATCTGGAAACGTGCAGGTCGTACTTCCCCAACGTGGTCACCACGCACTCGTGGGAGGAGCGCTGGGAGACGCTGCGGATGGTTCGCGACTCCGGCATGGAGGTGTGCTGCGGTGGCATCCTCGGCCTCGGCGAGACAGTCGAGCAGCGGGCCGAGTTCGCCGCGCAGCTCGCCGAGTTGAACCCGCACGAGGTGCCTCTCAACTTCCTCAACCCGCGCCCCGGCACCCCGCTCGGTGACCGCCCGGTGGTGGAGGGCAAGGACGCGCTGCGGGCCATCGCCGCGTTCCGGCTGGCCATGCCGCGCACCATCCTGCGGTACGCCGGCGGCCGCGAGATCACCCTCGGCGACCTCGGCACCCGCGACGGTCTGCTCGGTGGCATCAACGCGGTGATCGTCGGCAACTACCTGACCACGCTCGGTCGACCGGCGACGGCCGACCTGGAGCTGCTGAACGAGTTGAAGATGCCGGTCAAGGCCCTCTCCGCCACGCTGTGACGACGATGACGACGACGCAGCCGTGGTGCGACAGGTGCGGTGAGCCGGCAACGGCCACCGCCCACCCGGCGTGCGCGTCGGCCCGCCAGTTGGAGCCGCCCCGCTTCTGCCCCCGCTGCCGTCGCCGGATGAAGGTGCAGGTGCTGCCGGTGGGCTGGTCGGCGGTCTGCGTCGAGCACGGCGAGATCCGGGGCTGAGCCGGTGCTGCGGGGGCGGGCGGTGACACTACGACAGGCGACGGTCGCGGACGTGCCGGCTCTCGCGGCGATCCGAGCCGACCCGGAGGTACGCCGGTGGTGGCGGGGCGGTGACGACCTGGCCGATTCGGTCCGCGCCGACCTCGCCGACGACGACCTGCACCTGTACGCGATCGAGCACGACGGCCGGGTGATCGGCGCGATCCAGTGGCACGCCGAGGCGGACCCGGACTACCGACACGCGAGCATGGACGTCTTCCTCGATCCGGCGGAGCGCGGGGCCGGCCTCGGTGGTGACGCGATCCGCACCCTGGCCCGCCACCTGATCGACGAGTACGGCCACCACCGCTTCACCATCGACCCGGCGGCGGCGAACAGCGCCGCCATCAGGGCGTACGCGAAGGTGGGTTTTCGTCCGGTGGGGGTGCTGCGCCGCTACGAGCGCGGCGCGGACGGCCGCTGGCACGACGGTCTGCTGATGGATCTGCTCGCCGACGACCTGGTGGAGTGAGCGGGCGGGTCACCACACCTGCCCTGAGACAAGATCCGCGCAACTACGCGGAAAGTGCTGCCTCCCAACGCGAGGAGGCAGCACTTTCGGTGATGTTGCGCGGATCTTGCGGACTGGTGCCGGTCAGGCGACGGCGCAGGGGGTGTTGTTGACGGTGAAGGCGGTCGGTTTCGGGTTGCTGCCGCTGTACGTGCCGTTGAAGCCGAAGCTCACCGACGCGCCGGCCGCGATCGTGCCGTTGTAGGACAGGTTCGTGGCGGTGACCGCCGCGCCGCTCTGGGTGACCGCCGCCGACCAGCCCTGGCTGACGCTCTGCCCGCCGGGGAAGCTGAATCGCAGCGTCCAACCGTTGATCGCCGTGGTGCCGGTGTTGGTGATCGACACGTTGGCGGTGAAGCCGCTGCCCCAGTCGGTGGTGGCGTACCCGACGGAGCAGGTGCCGCCGACCGGCGGGGCCGCGGTGGTCACCGAGACCGGCACGGACGCCGCCGAGGTGTTGCCGGCCGCGTCGACTGCCACCACGTAGAACTGGTACGCCGTGGAGGCGGTCAACCCGGTCACCGCGATCGTGCTGCCGGTCGGCGACCCGACCAGCACGTCGGTGGCGCCGGCCTCGCGGTAGACCCGGTAACCGGTGACGCCCACGTTGTCGGTCGACGGGGTCCAGGCCAGTGTGAGCCCGGTGGCGGTGACGGCGGAGGCGACCGGGGTGCCGGGTGTGCTCGGCGCTGTGGTGTCGGCGGTGCCGGCCGGTGGCGTGGTCACGCTGAGCTTCGGCGAGGCGGCCGACTCGTTGCCAGCGCCGTCGCGCGCCACGATCGTGTACTCGAACGTCCGCTCCGGAAGCAACGTGGTGATGGTGATCGTGTTTCCGGTGACCCGCCGGGTCGCCACCACGTCGTTACCGACCATGAACTCGCGGACGTCGTACCCGGCGAGGCCACTGCCGCCGCTGTCGGTGGACGGCGCCCAGGTCAGTGTGACAGTGCGGGGGCCGAGATTCGACGCCACCGGGGTGCCGGGGACGGTCGGCGCCGTGGTGTCCGGGACGACCGGGCCGGGCTCCTCGCCCCAGACCCGGGTGGTGCCGGAGTACAGCGGGACCTTCCGGTTGGGCCCGGCGGTGGCCTGGTACGACGGGTCGTTGGTCGGATCCCAGGTGCCGCCCTCCGGCACACCCACCTTGAACTGCACCTCCATCCGGTGCTGCGACTGACCGGCCGGGGCGATCGTGTAGCCGGTGCAGTCCACCTCGACGTACCAGATGTCGCCGCTGTACTGCTTGGCGGTGGTCGGCGACGGGCAGCCCTGGGTGTAGCCGGCGGTGACCTGCACCGGGCCGGTGCCGTCGGGGCGGAAGTAGTACCGGAACCTGCCGTCGGTGAGCGCACGGGCCGGGAACGCGGACTTGTTGTAGACCATCACCTTGAGCCCGGTGGCCCGAGGTTCGGCCTGCGTCACTGTGGTCTCGACCGTCAACTCGTCGATGTCCGGGGTCTCGGCGACCGGGAAGTTCGCCAGCGGCGTGCCGCCGTACTCGGAGGTCAGCCGGACCAGCGCGGACGTGAAGCCGGCGTTGTAGTCGGTGGCCACCTCGTTCATCACGTAGTCCGAGCGGCTGTCGCTGTACGCGTCGTTGGCCGAGGACGGGCCACCGACGAGCGCGCCGTACAGGGTGTGCCGGGTCTCGACGGGGACCGTCTGGCTGTCCCACCAGGAGCCGTGCGCGGTGCGGTGATGCGGGTTCTTCGGCGAGTTGGCGCCGAACCCGATGACGTAGCTGGAGTTGCGGGGGTTGTCGCCGAGCGCGTAGTTGATCTGTCGGACGGCGAAGTCGTGGTAGCGCGCCTTGCGGGTCGTGTCGGTGGTCTTGTCGCTGTAGACGAGCGCGGCGAAGGAGGTGTTCGCGGCGTAGCGCAGTGCGCCCCAGGAGTCGAGCACCGCCATCCCGCCCGGCGAGTAGGGCACCCGTTGCCCGTTCACCCCGACGGTCCAGTAGTCCAGCCACCTGTTGGCGTCGTCGACGTACTTCTGCTTGCCGGTCAGGTTGGCCAGCAGCACGTACGCGCCGAACTGCTTGTTGTCCCAGGCGATCGTCCACTTGTAGGAGCGGGTGGTGGACTGGTTCTCGGTGCCGAGCTTGTCGTACTCACTCTCGGCCTTGGTCAGGTAGCTGGCCTCGCCGGTGGCCCGGTGCAGCCAGATCGCGGCCCAGACCAGCTCGTCCTGCCAGCCGCTCCACGAGCGGTAGAAGCTGGTGGCGTCGGTGATGCACTCGTGGTACGCCTTCCGCACGGTGTCGGCGAAGGTGTAGAGCTGCCGGGCGTGCCCGAGCAGCTTGTCCGCGTAGGCCGCGTCGGTGGGCCGGAACACCATCGACGAGGCGGCCATCGCGGCGGCCGTCTCCCCCGCCAGGTCCGCGCCGCCACAGCTCGCATCGATCTTGTACGCGGGCCGCGCCATCGGCATCACCTCGGCCGGGCCCCACCACTTGTGGTCGTCGTCGCCCTTGCCGACCTGTCCGTAGAGGACGTTCGCCGACGGGTGCGCCTTGATGAAGTAGTCGTTGACGAAGCGCAGGTTGTTGAGCAGGTGCGGCAGTTGCCCGGAGGCGGTGTAGCCGCTGCGGTACTCGACCGCTCCCCAGGCGAGCATCGTGGCGCTGAACGCCATCGGGAAGCCGAACTTGACGTGGTCGCCGGCGTCGTACCAGCCGCCGGTGAGGTCCACGCCCGCGCTGGCGCCGTCGGTGAGCGCGCTGTCTCCGCGCCAGGAGACCCGGTTCCAGTCGGGCAGTCGACCGGACTGCTGCGCCTCGTAGAAGAGCAGCGACTTCTGCAACGCCTCGGCGTAGTTGTACGTCGCGGCCGGCGCGGCGGTGGCGGGCCCGGACGGCGGCGCGGTCACCGCGAGGGACGCGCCGGTGAGCAGCGCGACGCCGATGGCCAGCAGCCGCCGCGGCCAGGGCTGGTCGGCGGCCGGTGACCGGCCAGGCTGGCCGGTGAACGGCCGGGTCAGGTGGCGCATGGCGGGCTCCTGTCGGAGGCGCCGCCGGCGGTCGCACCGACGCGGGACGGCGTACGGGCGGCACGGCCACCGGCGACAGCGGGGGTGGCGGTGTGTCCATGGGTCATGGAAGCGCTCCCATGGATAACCGACAATGTAATGGTCGGGTCGACGGTTGGGAAGCCCGCCGGTCGTGGCCGAGGCACTGGGCGCCACGTCCGTACCAGCCGGTAACAACTGCGGACCATCTCACACCATCGATGCTTCTCGATGGATGAGCGCCGTTTGCGCAGCTCACGGTGAAGGTGACCAAACCAATTTCCGCACCGCTGGAGCGCGTCGACGGCCAGCCAGACGAACGTACTGTTGCTGACCCACTACAAAGCGCGAGACAGTACCGCTCACCAGCGGTGCCGTCGACGCCGCCGCTCCCCGGTCAACCCTGAGGAGAAGCGATGGCACCACGACTCGCCGACGACACCGCCTGGACCGACATCCTGGCCCGCGCGGTGGCAGTGACCCCGGAGGCGTTCGGCGCCCAGGTCGACGGCATCACCACACTGCACAACCTGGTCGAGGGCGAATGGCGGGCCGTCGGCCAACCCACCCCGGTCCGCACCCCGCTGGACAACACCGTCCTCATCAACCTGCCCCGGGTCGACGCGGCCACCGCGCGCGCCGCTGTCGCACACGCCGCCGCCGCGCACCGGGCCTGGGCGCAGACCCCACTGGCCGACCGCAAGGCCCGGGTCGCCGACGCCCTGGACTCGCTCACCGCCCACCGCGACCTGCTCGCCCTGCTGCTGGTCTGGGAGATCGGCAAACCGTGGCGGCTGGCCTGCGCCGACGTGGACCGGGCACTCGACGGCGTCCGCTGGTACGCCGCCGAGATCGACCGGATGCTCGCCGGCGGCCGTGAGCCACTGCCCGGGCCGGTCAGCAACATCGCGTCGTGGAACTACCCGATGAGCGTGCTGGTGCACGCCGAACTGGTGCAGCTCCTGGCCGGCAACGCGGTCATCGCCAAGACGCCCTCCCAGGGCGGCGCGGTGTGCCTGACCGTCGCGCACGCGCTGATGCGCCGGGCCGGGCTGCCCGCCACCCTCGTCTCCGGCAGTGGCGGAGAACTCTCCGAGGTGCTGGTCCGGGCACCCGAGATCGGCGCGGTGGCGTTCGTCGGGGGCCGTTCCAACGGCGGCAAGGTGGCCGCGGCGCTGCTCGACAGCGACAAGCGGCACTTCATCGAACAGGAGGGCCTGAACGCCTGGGGCATCTGGAACTTCACCCAGTGGGACCTGCTGGCCACCCACCTGAGGAAGGGCTTCGAGTACGGCAAGCAGCGCTGCACCGCGTACCCCCGGTTCGTCGTGCAACGCGACCTGGTCGACGAGTTCCTCGACATGTACCTGCCGGTCGTCCGCTCGATCCGCTTCGGTCACCCGCTCGCCGTCGGCGACGACTGGACCGCCGGTGACCCGCTGCCCGAGCTGGACTTCGGGCCGCTGATCAGCGCCGCCAAGGCCGACGAACTACGCCGCACCGTCGACGAGGCGGTCCGCGGCGGCGCGATCCCCCTGCACCGGGGCAAACTCACCGGTGCGCCGTTCCTGCCCGGGCAGGACACCTCCGCGTACGTGGCGCCGTCGGTGCTGCTCGCCCCACCCGGACGGTCCCGGCTGATGCACGCGGAGCCGTTCGGGCCGGTCGACACGATCGTCGTGGTGGACACCACCGACGAACTGCTGGCCGCCATGAACGCCTCCAATGGCGCGCTGGTGGCCTCGCTGGCCTGCGACGACACCGACGAGGCCGGCAAGCTCGCCGTTGACCTGCAGGCGTTCAAGGTGGGCATCAACAAGCCGCGCTCACGCGGTGACCGGGACGAACCGTTCGGCGGCCGGGGGGCCTCCTGGAAGGGCGCGTTCGTCGGCGGCGACCTGCTCGTGCAGGCCGTCACCGTCGGCGGCGACAGCCGGCTCTACGGCAACTTCCCCGACTACACCAGCTACCCCGCCACCTGACACCGGCAACGCGAGAGGCCCCTTGTGGACGCTCGGCGCGCACAAGGGGCCCTCGTCAGGCTCTACCGGACCGGCGTGGAGAATGCGCCATTCCGGTCCGCCGGGGCCGCCACCGCGAGTGGCACGGTGAGGGTGAGCAGCCCACCGTCGCGCTCCGCCGTGGCGGGCCGACCCAGCCGGTGCAGCGTCCGCAGCATCGGGTCGTTGGTGGCCTGGACGTGCAGCACCAGCGCCGAGTACCCGGACCGGTCGGCGTGCTGGACCAGCCGGCGCAGCAACGCCGACCCGAGCCCACGCCGCTGCCAGTCGTCGCGCACCAGCAGCGCCACCTCCGCCTCGTCGCCCTCACCGAGCAGGTTCGCCATGGCGACCACCGACTCGGCCGTGCCGTCGGAACCGGTGGTGCTGGCGACAAGCGTCAGCCCCCGGGTCGGCTCCAGCAGTTGACGCAGACGGGCCGGCCGGGGCAGCGCCGCCCCGCCCAGATAACGCCGCTGCCGGCTGCGCGGCGAGCACGCCTCGTGCAGCTCCACGACGCCGGACAGGTCGTCGGCGGTGGCCGGGCGGACCACCACCTCCGCGCCGTCGGGCAGCACCACTGTGACCTGCTCCGCGGCACGACGCGCCACAGAGGCGCCCAACTCGACAAGGGCCTGCGCCCGCGCGTACTCCGCCGGGGTGAAGTCGGGCGCGGCCCGGCGCAACGCGAACGAACCGCCCGCCGGGTCGGCCAGCAGCATGCTGGCCCCGGTGATTCCCCGTTCGGCGCCCACCGACGCCGGTCGCCAGCTGACGACGTCGGCAGCCAGCAGGGTCCGCAACGCCTCACCCGTGGCGTCCGGGTCACGCACCAGCCTGTTGGCCAGCCCGAGCACCCGGGTGGGCTGGTCGGCCAGGCCACGCGCCTCGCTGCGCGCCACCCAGCAGTCCCGCCCCCGACCGCGCTCGACGGCGGCGATCAGCTCGGCCTCGTCGAGCGCGTCCGGCGCGTCGACAAGGAAGTCGTCCACAGCGCCCTGCTCGGTGGGCTGCACCTGGAGGGTGAGGATGTTGACCCCTCGCAACGCGAGGCTCGCCGTGAGCACCGACAGGTAACCCGGTCGGTCGTCCACCGTCGCTCGGATCCGCCACAACGTCATGGTTGGCTCCCTTCCCCACCCAAGAGCCTCACCCCCGCCTGTTGCCGCCCGGTTGCCCAGCGGTGTCGGCCCGGGAACTCCTCGGGCCGTTCAGGGGCCGGCGACGACCGGCGGCACCCCGACGAGGTCGAGTCGGTCGCCGAGGATCACCGCACAGGCACGCACGAGCTGGGTGAGCCGGTCCACCTCGGTGCTGTGGAACGCCGCGGCGGAGAGAGTCTCACTGCGGTCGCGGGCCACCACCAGCACCAGGCCCGCCCGGCCGAAAGGCGCTATCGCGTGGTGGGTGCCGTCGGGCGTGGTCATCGACCGACCGCGCAGCGGGGTCACCTCCGGCAACCGCAGGGGTACGGGAGCGCGCCAGCTCGCGTGCCCCACCGTCGCCCCGCCGCCGCCGGTCCGCGAGGCCCAGTCGACGGGCACCACGGCGGCCACCGCCCAGTCGGCTGCCAACAACCCGGGCACCGCATCGACGAGGGTTGCCAACCCGTCGGCCGGGTTGGCCGCGACCTGGGCCAACAGCTCCGCGTCCTGGCCGGTGGTGGTGGGCGCGCCGATCGCCCGCCACACACCGTCCACCCGCACGCCCGGTATCGCCGCCAGGCCAGCCAACAGCCGCTCCACCCGTGCCGCACCCGGCCAGACGACAGTGAAGTCGTCCACCGCACGCCCACCGAGTCGTTCGAGCACCACCACCTGGACGATGTCCGCCCCGGAGACACCCAGCGTGCGGGCGACCTGACCGAGGGTGCCTGGACGGTCCGGCAGGGTGACCCGAACTCGCAGCAACATGTCTGTCCCTCCGCTCGGCGGGCCGGCAAAAGAGCGGCCGGCAGGCTGACCCCAGCCTGGTAGTTGACCATTTCGTCCCTGTTGCAGAGGCATGTCCCGAGCGGAAATTCTGACCTTGACAACGTGAGCGGGCTGCCATCAACTAGTCAGATGAGCGATCCGGCCGTCGATGAGTCACGGCCGGGGGCCGTTCCCGTCTCCCCGGCAGGGCTGAACCTGGACCGTCTCGCCGGCCACCTGGCCCAGCACCGCCCCGAGCTGGCCGTCATGCCGATGCGTGCTCAGCTGATCGCGGGCGGCAAGTCCAACCTCACCTACCTGCTGCACCTCGGCGACCGCGAGGTCGTGCTGCGCCGCCCGCCGCTGGGGCACGTCCTGGCCACCGCCCACGACATGGCGCGCGAGTTCCGGGTCATCTCGGCACTGGCACCGACCGAGGTGCCGGTCCCCGGCGCGCTGCTCCTCTGCACCGACCCCGAGGTGATCGGCGCACCGTTCTACCTCATGGAACGGATGCCCGGCGAGGTGTTCCGCGCCCGCGCGCAGACCGACCCCCTCGGCGACGAACGACGCCGGGCCCTCGCCCTGGCGATGATGGACACGCTCGCCGCGCTGCACACCGTCGAGCCGTCCACCGTCGGGTTGGCCGACTTCGGCCGCCCCGAGGGTTACCTGGCCCGGCAGGTCCGCCGCTGGGCCGGGCAGCTCGACCGCTCCCGCAGCCGCCCACTGCCCGGCATCGACGAGCTGCGTGACCTGCTCGCGGCGACCGCCCCGGAAGGCGCGAACGCCGGCCGGATCGTCCACGGCGACTACCGGCTGGACAACCTCCTCGCCTCGGCCGACCCGGTCGCCGTGCACGCCGTACTCGACTGGGAGATGGCCACCCTCGGCGACCCCCTCGCCGACCTGGGGCTCTTCCTGACGTACTGGGACGTGCTCGGCGACAGCGACAGCGCCGCCGGCAACCCCGTCGCCGACGGGCTCGGCCCCCGCGCCGGCTTCCCGACCGGCAGCGAACTGATCGACAGGTACGCCGGCCGCAGCGACGTTGACGTCGGGCCGTTGCACTGGCACGTGGCGCTCGGCTGTTTCAAGCTCGCTGTCATCTGCGAGGGCATCCACTACCGCCACACGCTCGGGCAGACGCTCGGCGAGGGCTTCGACCGGATCGGCGAGATGGTGGCACCGCTGGTCGCGCACGGGCTGACCGCCGCCAGGGAGCGGTGATGGACTTCTCATACGACAGCCGGACCGAGGAGCTGCGCGACGAGCTGAGCCGGTTCCTGACCGAACACGTCTACCCCGCCGAGGCAGTGCACGCCGAGCAGGTGGCCACCGGGGACCCGTGGTCGCGTACCCCGGTGCTGGCCGAACTGAAGGCGGAGGCCCGCCGTCGCGGCCTGTGGAACCTCTTCCTGCCCGACCCGCGCTACGGCGCCGGCCTGACCAACCTCCAGTACGCCCCACTGGCCGAGCTGACCGGCCGCAGCCCCCACCTCGCGCCCGAGGCGGTCAACTGCGCGGCACCGGACACCGGCAACATGGAGTTGCTTGCCGAGTTCGGCTCCGAGACGCAGCAGAAGCGGTGGCTGATGCCACTGCTGGAGGGTGAGATCCGCTCGGCGTTCTGCATGACCGAGCCGGACGTCGCCTCCTCCGACGCCACGAACATCGCCACCCGGATCACCCGCGACGGCGACGAGTACGTGATCAACGGGCGGAAGTGGTGGTCGTCCGGTGCCATGGACCCGCGCTGCGAGATCTTCATCGTGATGGGCAAGACCGACCCCACCGCCGACCGGCACCGCCAGCAGAGCATGGTGCTGGTCCCCCGGGACACCCCCGGGGTGACGGTGCGCCGCGGCATGACCGTCTTCGGCTACACCGACGGCTCACACGGCGGGCACGCCGAGATCGACTTCACCGACGTCCGCGTCCCCGCGGAGAACCTGATCGGCGCCGAGGGCACCGGCTTCGCCATCGCCCAGGCCCGGCTCGGCCCGGGCCGGATCCACCACTGCATGCGATTGATCGGAATGGCTGAGCGGGCATTGGAGCTGCTCTGCAAGCGGGCGCTCGGGCGGATCGCGTTCGGCCGACCGCTCGCCGAACAGGGCGTGGTCCGGGAGTGGATCGCCGAGTCCCGGGTCCGCATCGAACAGGCCCGGCTCCTGGTCCTCAAGACGGCCTGGCTGATGGACACCGTCGGCAACAAGGGAGCGCACACCGAGATCCAGGCCATCAAGATCGGCACGCCGGCGATGGCGGAGTGGGTGATCGACAAGGCCATCCAGGGGTACGGCGGCGCGGGCGTCAGCCAGGACACCCCGCTGGCCGCCCTCTGGGCGCAGACCCGCACCCTGCGCCTGGCCGACGGCCCCGACGAGGTCCACCGCAACTCCCTGGCCAAACGCGAACTCCGCCGCTGGGCGCCCGCCTGACCACAAACGCCGCCCGCCCCCTCACCCCGCCCCGCTCCTCGAACGCTTCGCACCCCGGCACGCCCCGCCCGCCCGGCATGCCAAACCGTACGCACGCCGCACTCACGGCACGCCGACCCGCATGCACGCCGCACGCCGATCCGCGTGCGCGCCGATCCGCATGCACGTCCGCACGCCGATCCGCGCGCGCGGCTCGTCCGCACGCCGATCCGCGCGCGCGGCTCGTCCGCACGCCGGCCGGCCCGCCGGCCCCAAGATCGTGCTCGATACTGGATGTAGTGGTGTGCGGCCGCCGCGAGGCCACTAGATCCAGGACAACGCCGTTGCGTTTGGCGGAACGGCTGTTCGTCAACCGGCGCCAGCTAGCCGATCATGGAGTTGTGGTGGGCACCAAAACGCCAGAAAACTGCCAAAACAGGCACCACAACTCCATGATCGCCGGGATCCGAACTCCCCTGCTCGCCGATCTTGCACTTTCTGTCCCGACACAACAGGCATTCCACTCATGTCGACGACCGAAACTGCAAGATCAGCGCGATCTTGCCCGGCCACCGTTCGTGATCATGAGGTTAGCGGAGCGGATTGCCGCAAATACCCAGGCCAACTCCATGATCACCGCGCGAGGAACGCACCGCGCGAGGAACGCACCGCGCGAGGAACGCACCGCGCGAGGAACGCACCGCGCGAGGAACGCACCGCGCGAGGAACC
>NZ_JBEXYP010000014.1:105060-190746 GCF_040630995.1 Micromonospora sp. NPDC005710
GCACCGCGCGAGGAACGCACCGCGCGAGGAACGCACCGCGCGAGGAACGCACCGCGCGAGGAACGCACCGCGCGAGGAACGCACCGCGCGAGGAACCTGCCGCGCCGGGGGTGAGGGGTCAGGCGGAGGCTCGGTGGACCAGTTGGGTGTCCAGCAGGATGTGCGAGGCGGGTAGCTCCTCGCCACGGATCCGGGCCACCAGCAGGCGGGCCATCTGCCGGCCCATCTCCTCCACCGGTTGGAACACGGTGGTCAGCGGCGGCTCGGCCTGTCGGGCGATGGTCGCGTCGTCGAAGCCGATCACCGCGACGTCCTCGGGCACACGCCGGCCGGCCTCCCGCAGGGTACGCAGCGCGCCGAACGCCATGAGGTCGGAGGCGACGAAGACCGCGTCCAGGTCCGGGCAGACCTCGAGCAGCCGGCGCATGCCGGCCGCGCCGCTGCCCTCGCTGAAGTCGCCGTACGCGATCAGGTCGGGGTTGACGCTGGCACCGGTGGCCTTGACCGCATCGGTGTAGCCGGCCAGGCGGGCCAGCCCGGCGCCCATGTCCTGGGGGCCGGCGATGGTGGCGACGCGCCGCCGGCCCTGCCCCGTCAGGTACTCCACCGCCTGCCGGGCTCCGCCAACGTTGTCCACGTCGACAAACCAGGCCGGTTGGGCGCCGGGTTGCAGCATGCGGGCGGGCCGACCGCCGAGCACTGCGGGTAGGCCGCGCTCCTCCAGCAGGGTCGGCAGCGGGTCGGAGTCGTGCAACGACAGCAGCAGTACGCCGTCGACGTGCTGGTTGGTGAGGTGGTGCTCGACCCGTTCCCGCTCCACCGGAGACTGGGCCATCGCCAGCCAGAGCTGCATCGGCGTCTCCAGCAGCCCGGAGCTGATGCCTCGTACGATCGCGGCGAAGAACGGCTCGGTGAAGACCCGCTCACCGGATTCGGACACCACGAGCGCCACCGAGTCGGTGCGTTGGGTGACGAGCGCACGGGCGGCCCGGTTCGGCACGTACCCCAGCTCGGCGATGGCCTGTTGGACCGCGGCCCGGGCCTCCGGGCTGACCTGGGGCGAGCCGTTGACCACGCGGGAGACCGTGCCCCGACCGACGCCGGCGCGCGCCGCGACCGCATCGAGGGTCGGGCGCCCGAGCGACCGGGTGCGCTGCGTTGTCATCGTGTGCTCCTCCGACGGCGGGCGGACCCGGCGCCACCTGCGAGAGGTGGACGCCGGGGCCGTCCTGATGGCTGGCCCGAGCCTATTGTGCGGCCAGACCGTTGCGCCGGATCACCGAGGCGTACCACTTGGCGCTGGACTTGGGGGTGCGAACCTGGCTGTCGTAGTCGACGTGGATCATGCCGAACCGCTTGGTGTAACCCCAGGCCCATTCGAAATTATCCATCAACGACCAGGCAAAGTATCCCCGCAGGGGCACTCCCGCGTCGATCGCCTCGTGAGCGGCGCGCAGATGGGCGTCGAAGTAGGCCAGCCGGTCGACGTCGTCGACCTCCCCGTCGACCATCGAGTCGACGAACGCGGAACCGTTCTCGGTGACGTACAGGGGCAGGTCGGTGTACTCGTGCACCCGGCGCAACGTCTCGGTCAGACCGGGGGCGTCGATCTCCCAGCCCATGTCGGTGACCGGGACGCCACGGGTGACGAACCGGACGTCCTCGCTGCCCGGCCAGCACGACGGGGCCGGGTCGGCCTCGACGCCCTCGACCGGCGCGGCGACCACGTGCCGGCTGTAGTAGTTGACCCCGACCAAGTCCAGCGGCGTGGAGATGGTCGCCAGGTCGCCGTCGCGCACGTGCGCGAAGTCGGTCACCGTGCCGAGGTCGGCCACCAGGTCTTCCGGGTACGACCCGCGCAGCAGCGGGTCCAGGAAGAACCGGTTGGCGATGCCGTCGATCCGCCGGGCGGCGTCCCGGTCGGCTGGGGTGTTGCTGGCCGGGTCGACCGGGTAGAGGTTGACGGTGACGCCCACCTCGGCGGTCGGCCGGGAGGCCCGCAGGGCCTGCACGGCCAGGCCGTGACCGAGCATCAGGTGGTGTCCGGCGCGCACCGAGTCCGCTCCGTTGGTGCGGCCGGGGGCGTGCACACCGGAGCCGTAGCCGAGGAACGCGGAGCACCACGGCTCGTTGAGCGTGGTCCAGTAGCGCACCCGGTCGCCGAGCGCGTCGGCCATCAGCGTCGTGTAGTCGGCGAAGCGGGCCGCGGTGTCCCGGGCCGGCCAGCCGCCGGCGTCTTCCAACGGCTGCGGAAGGTCCCAGTGGTAGAGGGTGAGCCACGGCTCGATGCCGTTGGCCAGCAACTCGTCCACCAGTCGCCGGTAGAAGTCCAGGCCCTGCGGGTTCGCCCCGCCGGTGCCGGTGGGCTGCACCCGCGACCAGGAGACCGAGAAACGGTACGACTTCAGGCCCAGCTCGGCCATCAGCGCGACATCGTCGCCGAGACGGTGGTAGTGGTCACAGGCCACGTCCCCGGTGTGCCCGGCGACGACCCGCCCCTCGGTGTGGCTGAAGGTGTCCCAGATCGACGGGGCGCGGCCGTCCTCGGCTGCCGCCCCCTCGATCTGGTACGCCGCCGTCGCGGCCCCCCAGAGGAATCCGGGTGGAAAGGTCAGCCCGGGGCGCTCGTCGAGGACGTCGACGGAGGGTGGGCTGGCGGGGTTGCTCACGACTTGACGGCACCTTCCATGATCCCGCCGATGATCTGGCGGCCGAACACGAGGAAAACGATCACCAGGGGGATGGTGCCGATCGCCGTGGCGGCGAACACCTGGGAGTAGTCGGTGTAGTAGGCGTACGAGAGGAAGGAGAGCGAGACCTGCAGGGTCGGGTTCTCCGGGGTGAGGATGGCGTACGGCCAGATGAACGAGTTCCAGGTCTCCATGAAGGTCAGCAGACCGAGGACACCGGCGGCGGGACGCAGTGCGGGCAGCACGATGCTCCAGTAGATCCGGAACGTGCTCGCCCCGTCGACGCGGCCGGCCTCGATCAGCTCGTCGGAGATGGCCTGGCTGGCGTACTGCCGCATCATGAACACGCCGAAGGCGCTGACCAGGAACGGCACGGTGACCGCGTAGAGGGTGTCGTACCACCCCAGGTCCTGCATCATTCCCCAGAGCGGGATGAGACCCATCTGGGTCGGGATCATCATGGTGACGATGATCGCCAGCAGGAGGGCGTTGCTGCCCCGGAACTTCAGCTTGGCGAAGGCGAACCCGGCCAGCGAACCGGTGAGCACCACCGACAGGGTGACCACCGAGGAGACGATGATCGAGTTCATCATGCCGGTGAGGAAGTTGGCGGCGTCGTTGTCGAGCACCCGCCCGAAGTTGTCACCGAACGCTCCGCCGGGGGTCAACGGCGGCGGAACGTCGTTGATGGAGTCCAGGCTGCGACTGCCGATCACCAGCATGTAGTAGAACGGGTAGATCGACAGCAGCGCCGCCAGGACGAGCGCCACGTAGGTCAACGGACTGGTGCGCCACAGGCGCTGGGAAGCCGAGATCATCGATCTCTCCTCACTTCGCCGAGCGGCGGACGAGTAGGAAGTTGAGCAGCGACACCACGACGATGATCATGAAGATCGCCCAGGCGACAGCGGCTCCGTAGCCGGCGGTGTTCAGGTTCGCGATGCCCATCTCGTACATGTACATGGCAAGCGTCTGGAACTCCCGCTGACTGCCGCCGAGGATGTTGCCGTTGGCGAAGAGCAGGGGCTCGGTGAAGAGCTGCATGCCGCCGATCGTGGACAGGATGACCACGAAGGTGAAGGTGGGCTTGAGCATCGGCAGGGTGATCTGCCAGAACTGCCGCCACGGGCCGGCGCCGTCGATCTCCGCGGCCTCGTAGAGGTCCTTCGGGATCGCCTGCATGCCGGCGAGAAGGATCAGGGTGTTGTAACCGGTCCATCGCCAGTTGACCATCGAGGAGATGGCGAACCAGGAACTCCACCGCTGCCCGTCCCAGTCGACCGGGTCGACACCGACGAGGCCGAGCAGCCAGTTGAACAGGCCGAACTCCCGTTGGAACAGCATTCCGAAGACGATCGCGACAGCGGCCACCGACACCACGTTCGGCATGAAGATGGCCATCCGGAAGAACGTCTTGGCGCGCAGGAAGGTGCGGTTGAGCAGGTTCGCCAGGAAGAGGGCGAGCAACAGCTGCGGGATCGTCGACATGGCGAAGATGCCGAACGTGTTGACCAGCGCGTTCCAGAAGTACTCGTCGGAGAACAGCCGGGTGTAGTTGTCGAAGCCGATGAACGAGTGCTCGCCGATCATGTCCCAGTCGTGCAGCGACATCCAGGCGGTACGCACCATCGGGTACAGCCCGAACGCACCGAAGATCAGGAAGAACGGGGCGATGTAGAGGTACGGCGAGTACTTGACATCGAGGCGGTTGAGTAGCCGTCCCCGGCGCTGCCGGGAAGGGAGATCGGGAGAAGGCGGTGCTGCTGGCGACGGCGGTGCCGTCGTGGCCGACAGGCTCATGCGAATTTCCTTTTCCGGCGGAGGCCCGGGGGCCCTCGCGCAGGGCGCTACGCGGAGGGGACCGGCCGGTGGCGTCCGGGAGGTCCCGAACGCCACCGGCAGAGAATCACTTAGAAGGCGCCCTGAGTCTTGGCATCCTTCGTGAACTGCTCCCAGGCCTTCGCCTTGTCGGCCTGCCCGCTCTCGAACGCCCGCAGCGCCGGCTCCAGCGCGTTCTCCTTGACCGCCTGGTGCTTCGGGCCAAGGTACGTCGGCTGGATCTTGGCGACGCTCTCCCCGAAGATCTTTCCGGTCGGCGCGTTGCTGAAGTACTCGTTGGTGTAGCTGGTGAACGCCTCGTTCTTCAGCGCCTCCAGGTTGGTGGGCAGCGGGCCCTTGGCCTTGAAGGCCTCCACCTGGCTCTTCGCGTTGGTCAGGTACTCGGCGAGCTTCGCCGCCTCCTTCGGGTACTTGCTCTGCGCCGGCACCGCGAGCCACGAGCCGCCCCAGTTACCGCCGCCGCCCGGCACGGACGCGACGTCCCACTTGCCCTTGTTGGCCGCACCGGAGTTCTCCGAGACGATGCCGAGCATCCAGGACGGGCAGAAGGTGGCCGCGAAGGTGCCCTGCTTGAAGCCACCCGACCACTCCGGCGACCAGGTCTGCGCCTTGGCGGAGATGTCCGCCATCGAGGTCGCGGTGTCCCAGGCGTTCTTCACCGCGGGGCTGGTGTCCGCGATGATGTTGTCTTCCTTGTCGTAGAACAGGTCACCGTTGCCCTGGAACATCACGCCGTTGGAGACGGCGGTGATCGAGTCGATGAACGCCTTGCCGCCGCTGCCCTGCTTGTACTTCAGACCGGCGTCGTGGAAGCCCTTCCAGTCCGGCCAGAGCGCCGACACCTGGTCGCGCTCGGTGGGCAGACCGGCAGCCTGGAACAGGTCCTTGCGGTAGCAGACGGCGAGGCTGCCGACGTCGGTCGGGAGGCCGATCAGCCGGCCGTCCTGCGCCTTGCCCAGCTCCCACTTCCAGGGCAGGAACTCCTTGGAGTGGTCGGCCACCAGCGGGGTGAGGTCGGCCCAGTTGCGCGCGTTGGGCTTGAACTCGTTGAGGATGCCCTCTTCCAACGCGGTGACGTCGGCCGCGCCCTTGCCGGTGGCCAGATAGCGGACCAGCTTCGGCCGGTACTCGGCGAGCTGCGCGGTCTTGCGCAGCTCGACCTTGATGCCGGTGTCCTTCTCGTACTGCTTGACGAGATCTTCGTAGCCGAACTCGCCGAACGTGTCGACGACCAGCTTGGCGGGCTTCTCGCCGGCCGCCGGCTTGTCGTCGTCGTTGCCACAGGCTGCGAGACCACTGACTGCGGTGATCGCGGCCAGGGCAGCGGCCGCCAGGCGGGTACGCCGCGTGGTGACACTCATTCGCTGACCCCTCTTTCCGGTGGTGAGGCTGATGGGTGTGGTGGGGGGTGTGCTCATCGCGCCAGCCGGGGTGAGCGAGTGACCCATGCCACCTCCGGGAGCGCTCCCATGAGATTGCCGACAGGTAACGGGAGTGTCAATAGGGCGTTGGGAGCGTTCCCAGATCGTTACCGCTGATCACTCCCGTATCGCCTACCTCACCCACACCCCCGCCGCACCTCGGTGATCAGAAGGTTTCGGGCAGGAATCGTGGCCCAGGTGACGCGAACCTCTTGATCGACAACGCCCTGCCCCGCAGGGGTGGGTGGGTCAGCAGAAGCGGCGGAGGAGGGTGGTCGCGCGCTCGGTGTCGAAGGTCGCCGGGTCGAAGGTGGAGCCCGCCCAGTCGCGCAGCACCGCCTGCCGGGGGCCGACCAGGTCGGTCGGGGTTGACTCGTCGTCCAGGTCCTCCAGGAGCGCCTGGTAGCCCGACGGCCCGCCGATGCCCTCCGGCGGGCAGGCCCGCTCACCGGCCAGGCACAGCGGGTACCGCTCGTCGGGGTCGGCCGTCAGCGCGTCCTCCACGACCAGGTCGTGCTCCCACCAGTCGCCGAAGTCGTACGTGTAGGAGAACCGGCTGCCCTTGCCGAGCACCGCGTCGAGCCGCGCGTCCAGCTCGTCGTGCAGCGCCAACTCCCCGTCCGGGTCGGGTTCGCCGTACTGCATCGCGTCGATCTCGAACGAGTGCAGGTGGCAGTCCCGCCAACCCATCGCGTGCTGCACCACCCGGTGCAGCCGGTCGAGCGTGTAGCCGGCCGGCACGAGGACCCGGCGCCACACCGGCGGCCGGGTCCCGGCGAGGGACATCTTCAGCTGGAAGATCTGACGCGACATGCTGTCCTGTCCTCCCGCGGCTTAGGCTGCGAGCATGATCTGCCGAGCGTGCCGGGCCCGGCGACACGACGACTGCCCGGGCCGGAACTGGTGCGACTGTCAGCACCGTACCGCCGAACCCACCCCTCCGGTCACCGGTCGGGCCGGCGAATGAGCGTCGGAATTCCGATCCGACGGCTCTGGCCCGAGCCGTCGACGCAGCCGCTCGACGACGCGACACTCACCGTCCTCTACGACCGCGCCGACGAGCCCCGGCTGCGGGTGAACTTCGTGGCCAGCCTCGACGGGGCGGTGACAGTGGACGGCTACTCCGCGGGGCTCTCCGGCGAGCCGGACAAGCGGGTGTTCGGCGTGCTGCGGATGGTCTGCGACGCCCTAGTGGTGGCCGCCGGCACGCTCCGGCACGAGGGTTACCGGGCGGTCCGCCTCGACGAGCGCCGCCGCGCCTGGCGCCGGGCCAACGGGCTGGCCGAGTACCCGACGCTCGTTGTCGTCTCCGGTTCGCTCGACCTGGACCCGGCGCAGGCCGCCTTCGCCGACGCACCGACCCGCCCGGTGGTGCTCACCCACGTCGGCGCCGACCCGCCGGCCGGGCTGACCGACGTCGCCGACGTGCTGCGCTTCGGCACCGACCGGGTCGACCTGGCCGCCGGCCTCGCCGAGCTGCACCGACGCGGGCTCACCCAACTGCTCTGCGAGGGCGGCCCGCACCTGCTCGGCGCCCTCACCGCCGCCGACCTGGTGGATGAGTTGTGCCTGACCGTCTCGCCGCTGCTGGCGGGGCCCGGCCCCGGCCGGATCACCGCCGGCGACGCCGCGCCACCCCGGCACCTCGCCCTGCGGCACGTGCTCGCCGCCGAGGACGGTGTCCTCCTGCTCCGCCACGCCCGCCCGTAACCCGCCGTCGCCCGGTCACACACCCACCGTCGTGGGTGTGACGGCGCATGGTGTCGTCCGCCGCGTCGCGTGGCGACCTGTCGTACTCCTCGGGCAGGATGCAGTGCATGCGCGCCGACCGTGATGCCCGACCGACCCGAGTCGCCCGATGACCGACGCCGACGCCGACAGCCCTGGCGAGGCCGTCGGGCGGGTGCTGGGCACCGCCGACGCCACCCCGTTGCAGTTCTGGACGGCCGTGGCGCCCGGCAGCTACCTCCAGCTCGACGACGTGGTGGTCACCCGACGGGAGCTGCCGAACCGGGAGCCGGTGACGATCGCCGGGGTGGTCACCCAGGTCCGCGCCCGGCACGAGGGCGCCCAGTTCGACTCCGACGTGTTCGCCATCGCCGACGGCACACTGCCGGCGCAGGTGCAGGAGGCGGCCGAGGTCACCACCACCCGGGTCGATCCGGAGCTGTACGTGCCGCCGACCCCGGGCGCTGTGGTGCACCGGGCCGAGGGCGACGCCCGGGCGCGCGCGCTGCACTTCGACCGGATGGAGCGGCGCATTCCGATGGGAATGGGTCGGGACGGTGTCCCGGTCTATCTCAACGCCGACTTCCTCGACGGCAGCCGGGGCGCGCACGTCTCCATCTCCGGCATCTCCGGCGTGGCCACCAAGACCAGCTTCGCCACCTTCCTGCTCTACTCGGTGTTCCGTTCCGGGGTGCTGGGTGGCGACGCTGTCAACGCCAAGGCGCTGATCTTCAACGTCAAGGGTGAGGATCTGCTCTTCCTGGACCACCCCAACACCCGCCTCGACGAGCCCACCCGCGCGGCGTACGCGAAGCTCGGGCTGAGCGCCGGCGCCTTCCCCGACGTGCGGGTGTACGCCCCGCCCCGGGCCGGCGACGCGGCCGGCACACCGGATGTGAGCAGCCGGCTGACCGGGGTGGATTCGTTCTACTGGACGCTCAGCGAGTTCTGCACCGACCGGCTGCTGCCGTACGTCTTCGCCGACGCCGACGACGAGCGCCAGCAGTACACGATGGTGGTCCACTCGGTGGCCGCGCACCTGGCCCGCTACGCCCAGCCCGCCGACGGCGGGGTGAGCATCGACGGGGTGCGGCTGGGTTCCTACGGCGATCTGGTCGACCACATCGTCGACCAGCTCAACGACGACGAGACCCGCTCCGACTGGGCGGGCAGCGCGGTGGGGCTGGGCACCGTCAACGCGTTCGCCCGGCGGTTGATCGGCAGCAAGAAGGACCTGGCCCGACTGATCCGCGGTGACCTCGCCACCCGTCGCCCCCACTCGATCAACACGAGCGAGTCGGCCCAGGTCACTGTGGTCGACCTGCACAACCTTCCGGACCGCGCACAACGGTTCGTGGTGGGTGTGACGCTCAAGAGCGAGTTCGAGCGCAAGGAGAAGTCCGGCACCGCCAAGCCCCTGCTCTTCGTCGTCCTGGACGAGCTCAACAAGTACGCCCCCCGGGAGGGCTCCTCGCCGATCAAGGAGGTCCTGCTGGACATCGCCGAGCGGGGCCGCTCGCTCGGGGTGATCCTGATCGGCGCGCAGCAGACGGCGAGCGAGGTGGAGCGGCGGATCGTCACCAACTCGGCGATCCGGGTGGTCGGCCGGCTCGACCCGGCCGAGGCGTCCCGCCCGGAGTACGGCTTCCTGCCGCCCGCGCAGCGCCAGCGGGCGTTGTTGGCCAAGCCGGGCACCATGTTCGTCAACCAGCCGGACATTCCGGTGCCGCTCTGCCTGGAGTTCCCGTTCCCGGCCTGGGCCACCCGGGTTTCCGAGGCGGGCCGGGCCCCGTCCGAGACGCTGCGCTCGATCACCCAGTCCGCCGACCCGTTCGCCGTGGTGGGTTCCGGCGGCGGCACCGACGACGACATCCCGTTCTAGGTAGGGGCCATGAAGATCCTGCACACCTCCGACTGGCACGTCGGGAAGGTGCTCAAGGGGCAGTCCCGGGCCGACGAGCACAAGGCGGTGCTGGCCGGGGTGATCGAGATCGCTCGTGCCGAGCAGCCGGATCTGGTGATCGTCGCCGGTGACCTCTACGACACCGCCGCGCCCAGTTCGGAGGCGACCCGCCTGGTCACCCGGGCGTTGACGGCGCTGCGGCGTACCGGTGCGGACGTGGTGGCGATCGGCGGCAACCACGACAACGGTCCGGCGTTGGACGCGTTGCGCCCGTGGGCCGATGCCGCCGGCATCACGTTGCGCGGTGGGGTGCGGGAAAACCCGGACGAGCATGTCATCGACGGCACCACCGCCGGTGGCGAGCGGTGGCGGCTGGCCGCGTTGCCGTTCCTGTCCCAGCGGTACGCGGTGCGCGCGTTGGAGATGTACGAGCTGACCGCCGCGGAGACCAACCAGACGTACGCCGACCACCTGGGCCGGGTGTTGGGGCGACTGACCGAGGGTTTCTCCGAGCCGGACCGGGTGCACCTGGTCACCGCGCACCTGACGGTGACGGGCGCGTCCACCGGTGGCGGCGAGCGGGAAGCGCACACCGTGTTGGGGTACGCCGTTCCGGCCACTGTCTTCCCTGCCACCGCGCACTACGTGGCGCTCGGTCACCTGCACCGGGCGCAGCGGGTCGAGGGCCCCTGTCCGGTGCGGTACAGCGGCAGTCCGCTCGCTGTGGACTTCGGCGAGCAGGAGAACATCCCCTCGGTGACGATCGTCGAGGTGACGGCGAGCACCGCCGCCCGGGTGCGGGAGGTGCCGGTGACCGCGGCGAGCGCGTTGCGGACGGTGCGGGGCACCCTGGCTCAGCTCGCCGAGATCGAG
Source organism: Micromonospora sp. NPDC005710 (assembly GCF_040630995.1). Taxonomy (NCBI): domain Bacteria; kingdom Bacillati; phylum Actinomycetota; class Actinomycetes; order Micromonosporales; family Micromonosporaceae; genus Micromonospora; species Micromonospora sp. NPDC005710. Next base: position 115,515 of record NZ_JBEXYP010000014.1, read on the forward strand.
GCACCGGACGCGTGGTTGCGGGTGTTCGTGCGGGAGCAACCCCGCGCCGGCCTGCGCGAGGAGGTCCAGGAGCTGCTCCCCCGGGCCCTGGAGATCCGGATCGACCCGGAGCTGTTGGCAGCGCCGGGCAGTGGCGCGCGTATCGCGCAGCGGTCGGGGCGTTCGCCCCGGGAGTTGTTCGCCGACTACCTGGGCAGTCGGGGCCACGCCGACGAGGGTGTGCGGGAGCTCTTCGACGAGCTGTTCGAGGAGGTCGATCACTGATGCGTCCGATGCGGTTGGACATGGCCGGGTTCACCGTCTTCCGGGACGAGACCACTGTCGACTTCACCGACGCCGACTTCTTCGCGCTGATCGGCCCGACCGGTTCGGGTAAGTCCACTGTGCTGGATGCCATCTGCTTCGCCCTCTACGGCACTGTGCCCCGCTGGGGTGGCACCCGGGGGTTGGCGAACGCGCTCGCGCCGTCGGCGACGGAGGCGCGGGTGCGGCTGGTCTTCGAGTCGGGCGGTGCCCGGTACGTGGCGACCCGGGTGGTGCGCCGGGACGGCCGGGGCAACGTGAAGACGGCGAACGCCGGGTTGCAGCTGATGCCGGCCGGCTTCGACGTGACCAAACTGGACACCGGGCTGAGCCCGGACGACCTCGGCGAGGTGGTGGCCGGCACCCCCGCCGAGATGGAGCAGGCGGTGCTGGAGGCGGTGGGGCTGCCGTACGAGCAGTTCACCAGCTGTGTGGTGCTGCCGCAGGGGCAGTTCGCCGATTTCCTGCACGCGAAGCCGGCGACGCGGCAGCAGATCCTGGTCAACCTGCTGGGCCTCGGCGTGTACGAGGAGGTGCAGAAGAAGGCGACGGCACGCGCCACGCAGGCGGAGGCCCGGCTGGAGGCGGTCGACCAGGTGCTCGCCGGGTTGACCGGCGTCGACGACGAGGCGTTGGCCGAGGCCGACGCCCGGGTCGACCGGATGGTCGAGTTGGCGGGGGCGGTGGCGGACGCGGTGCCGGAGTTGGCAACGGCCCGGGTCGCCGCACGCGAGGCGGCGGCGGCGCTGACCGCCCTGGACGGTGAGTTGACGGTGCTGACCGGGGTGCGGGCGCCGGGTGGGGTGACCGATGTCGCGCGGGCGGTCGCCGCGGCGCGGGCCGAGGCCGAGGCGGCCGCGACGGGGGTGTCGTTGGCTGAGGAGCGGGAGGAGAAGCTGCGCGGCGAGTTGGCCGCCGCCGGTGACGAGAGCGCGCTGCGACTGCAACTGCGGGCGTACGACGACCGGGATCGGTTGTCCGGTGAGGCCGACACGGTCCGCGCGGTGGTGCGCCTGGCGCACGAGGAGCACGCTACGGCGGTCGCGGCCCTGGCTGATGCGCGCGCGGTCGCCGAGCGGGCCGAGGTCGAGTTGGAGGCGGCCTTCCGGGCACACGAGGACGCGAAGGCCACCGACTTGGCGGTGAGCCTGCGGGTGCACCTGCGGGCCGGCGTGTCGTGCCCGGTGTGCGAGCAGCCGGTGGCCGAGGTGCCGGCGGTGCCGGCCGATTCGGCGGTGGCTGCCGCGACGGCGGCGGGCAAGGCCGCGCGGGCCGCCACCAAGGCCGCGCAGGCGACAGTGCAGCAGCGGGACACGGCCGCGCGGGAGCGGGAGCGGCAGTTGGTGCAGGCACGGGCCCGGCAGGAGCAGGTGGAGGCCCGGCTGGCCGAGCTGGACGGGCAGCTCGCCGGCGCGGCCGAGCCGGCTGCGCTGCGGCGGGAGTTGGCCGAGCATGCCCGGTTGCGGCGCGCGTTGGAAGAGGCGGCGACAGCGGTTCGGGCCGGCCGCGAGACCGCTCGGCAGGGCCGGGCGGCTGTGGACGCCGCCGAGGAGCGGCTGCGGGCGGCGTGGCGGGCCTTCGACACCGCACGGGACGGGTTGGCCCGTTTCGGCCCTCCGGCGGCCGATCGGGACGACGTGGCCGCCGCGTGGGCGGCGTTGGCCGACTGGGCGACGAGCGAGGCGGAGCGCCGCCGCGCCGACCGGGCTGTTCGGGCTGCCGCGGTGGCGGAGGCCGAGTCGGTGGCCGACGGGGTGCAGCGGGCCATCGCCGGCATCTTCGCCGCCGCCGACGTGCCGGTCGGGGACGACCCGGTGCACGCGGCGACGGTGGCGGTGGAGCGGGCGGACGCCGAGCGGCGGCGGCTGCACGAGCGTCGCGAGCAGGCCGGGACGTTGCGCGAGCAGCGGGCCGGGCACGAGCGGGAGGCGCAGGTGGCGCGCGCGCTGGCCGGGCACCTGCGGGCGAACAACTTCGAGCGGTGGTTGCTGGCCGAGGCGTTGGACCTGCTTGTCGACGGTGCGTCGGGGATCCTGCGGGAGTTGTCCTCCGGGCAGTACGAGCTGGTGCACGACAAGGGCGAGTTCGTCGTGGTCGACCACCACGACGCGGGATTGCGTCGGGGCGTGCGCACCCTCTCCGGCGGTGAGACCTTCCAGGCGTCGTTGGCGTTGGCGTTGGCGCTCTCCGAGCAGTTGGCCGGGATGTCCACCACGGCGGCGAGCCTGGAGTCGATCGTCCTGGACGAGGGTTTCGGCACGCTCGACGCCGCCACCCTGGACACGGTGGCGGCGACACTGGAGAACCTGGCGGCCCGGGGCGACCGGATGGTCGGGGTGGTCACCCACGTGTCGGCGTTGGCCGAGCGGATCCCGGTCCGCTTCGAGGTGCGCAAGGATGCCCGGACGGCGCGCGTGGAGCGGACGGGCCGGTGAGCGCGGCGCAGCGGAGTGACGCCGCGTTCTTCGTGGATTCGTGGGACCCGGCGTACGGCGCGTCGTTCGAGGCGTCCGCCGCCGGGCCGGCCGCGCCGAGCAGCGCCCAGGTCGACGCGGACGTGGAGGTGCCCGCCGTGGACTGGCGGGCGATCGGGGTACGCCCGGGGATGCGGGCGCCGGATGTGGTGTTGCTCGTCGACGGGGTTCGCCGCATCGACGCGAGCATCTGGACGGCCGAGAGCGACGGTGGGTCGTTTCCCGGGTTGGCCGCCTCGTACGCGGCCGGTGTGGTCCGGTGCGACCTGGGCCGGGGTGCGGCGCAGTTGGCGGGTACCCGGGTTGCTCGGGGGTTGTTCACGGCGAGCCCGTCGGCGCAGGATGTGGTGGCGGGTGCGATCCGTTACCCGGTGCACCGGGTCGGTGGCACCGGTGAGCTGGCGAAGCTGCCGGCCGCTGTGCAGGGTCCGCTGACCGCGTTGGAGGTGGCGGTGTCCGACGCCGCCCGGGTCGACGGTGACCTGTTGGTGGTGGACGGCCCGTTGCGTAGTCGTCGGCAGTTGCCGCGCACCCTGGGCTACATCAAGACGCAGCACAGTCAGTATCTGGATGCCCGGTTGACAGCGGTGGTGACCGGTATGGCGTCGGGTGAGCGGTCCCCGGTGTTCCGGCTCGGCACTGCCTGGGGTGGTTGGTCGTGGTATTTGCGGCTGCCGGTGGCGGTCGGCGCGCCGTGGGCGGGCGTCGTGCGGGTGGAGTGTTCCGCCGACCTGTCCGTCGAGGCGGCGATCGAGCTGGCCGACCTGTCGTTGGTGACCCTGCCGCGCTTCGCCTCGACCCCGTACAAGGATCCGCGGGCCCCGCAGAATCTGATTCCGATCGCCGGCCTGGAGCGCCGGTTGCGGGCCCTGCTCGGTGATTCCCGGCTGTTGCACCGCGCGTTGACCGCTGCGGCCCGCGCCGCCCGGTGAACGCGGATACTGGTTCCGGTGGGGCGTAAACGGGCGGGTGACCGGGTGGTCGAGCAGGTGGACACCGGGTTGGCGGAGCTGGTGCCGGATCCGGACCGGGCCGGTTCGTGGACGCTGCTGCTGGACGGCGCGCCGCAGTCGCACGTCGACCTGACCGACCCCACGCACCTGGAGTTCGAGTACGTACGCCGGCTGGCCGCCGCCGTGGATCTGATCGCGCCGCCCGGGGAGCCGCTGCGGGTGTTGCATCTGGGTGGCGGTGCGTTGACTCTGCCCCGGTACGTCTCCGCGACCCGGCCCGGGTCCACCCAGCGGGTGTCCGAGGTGGATGGAGCGCTCGTGGAGCTGGTCCGTCGGGCGTTGCCGTGGCCGTCCGACGCCCGGTTGCGGGTGCGGGTGGAGGACGCCCGGGCGGTGCTGGCGTCGACCCGGGAGGCCAGCTACGACGTGGTGGTCGCCGACGTGTTCGCCGGTGCGCGTACCCCGGCTCATCTGACGTCGGTGGAGTACGCGGCGGAGGTGGCCCGGGTGCTCCGCCCCGCCGGGTGGTATCTGGCGAACCTGGCCGACGGGCCGCCCCTGCGGCACGCGCGTGGGCAGGTCGCCACGGTCCGTTCGGTGCTGCCGCAGGCGTGTCTGGTCGGGGACGCGGCGGTGTTGCGGGGGCGCCGGTACGGCAATCTGGTGCTGGTCGCCGGGCGGTCCACGCCGCCGGTGCCGGAGTTGACCCGACGCGCCGCCGGTGACTGGTTCCCCGGTCGGGTGCTGGCCGGTGACGAGTTGGATCGTTTCGCCGGTGGTGCGCCTGTCGTGCGGGATGCCGACGCGACGGGGTCCGATCCGCCGCCGCCGGGGCTGTTCTCGGTACGCCGCTGAGCGGCTGATCAACGTCGGCGCGGAACTTTCTTGGCCGTTTGTTGATCCGTTGGGGCCGGCGCTGCGTACCACCGGGCGGCCCACCCCGTGGGCCGGTGTTGGTCACGGACATCCCGGAGGTCTGCATGCACGCGGTGGCGGCCGGTTGGCATGGCGACGCGGTACGCGTTGACTGGTTGTCGGCGCGACCCTCGTCACGGTCGACCTCGTCTGCCCGGGGGGTCGACGCACGGGCGACGTCTCGCCAGAATGGTCCGGTGACGCCGCGACCGGCGCCCGGGCGCCATCAGGCGACGACAACCGAGGCGAGCCACTCCGACCAGTTGATCCGTCAGCTCTACGCCGAGCACGCCGGCCCGTTGCTGATGTTCGTCATGCGCCTCACCGGGGGGGACCGGCAGCGCGCGGAGGACATCGTCCAGGAGACGCTGCTGCGGGCCTGGCGTAACGCGCACCGCCTGGGCACGCAGGGGCAGGGTTCGTTGCGGCCGTGGTTGGTGACTGTGGCTCGCCGCATCGCCATCGACGAGCATCGGAGCCAGGAGGCCCGGCCGCCGGAGACGTACGACCGGGACCTCACGGCGTTCGCCGAGGCGGACAGCACCGATCGGGTGCTTCGCACCATGACGGTGGCGGACGCCCTGCGTACGCTCAGTCAGTCGCACCGGGAGATTTTGATCTCGACGTACTTCCGGGGGCGGACGGTGCCGGAGGCCGCCGAGGAGTTGGGTCTGCCCCTCGGCACCGCCAAGTCGAGGGTCTACTACGCGCTGCGCGCGCTGCGCACGGCTCTGCAGGAGCGGGGGGTGACAGAATGAGCCGGCCTGACCACATGGATGTCGCGGCGTACGCGCTCGGTGTGCTCGACGAGCAGGACACTGAGCGGTTCGAGGAGCATCTCGCGACCTGTTGGGCGTGCGCTGCCGAGTTGGAGACGATGGTGCCGGTGGTGGGGCTGCTCTCCGACATCGACGGCGAGACGATGATGGCGTTGGAGCAGACGGCGACGGATCCGGCCCTGTTGGATCGGACGATCGGCGCGGTTCGGGCTCATCGGCGTCGTAGCCGGTTTCGTCAGTTGCTCGCGACGGCCGCCGCGGTGGTGGTCTTCGGCGGTCTGACCGGGTACGGCTTCGTCAGTGTGGTCGGCAACGACCAGCCGCCGGGGGTGCTGGCCGAGTCGACGCCGAGCGCGCCGAACGATCCGCCGACGAGCGGGCCGACGGCTGCGCCGAGCGGCCCGGGTGTGGGCGGCACCGAGGAGGAGGGTGACCAGGTCGAGGCGACCGACCCGACCACTGGTGTGCAGACCACGATGTTCCTGGTGACCAAGGACTACGGCACCCGGATCAATTTCAGTCTGCGGAAGTTGCCCGGCCCGCGCGTTTGTCGACTGGTGGTGGTCCGCAAGAACGGCGGCACCGAGGTCGTCTCCTCCTGGTCCGTTCCGGAGAGTGGCTACGGCACGAACACGCGACCGCAGGGTCTGGAGCTGAGTGCGTCGACGTCGGCTCTGCCGGCCGACATCAAGCAGCTCCAGGTGCAGTCGGTGGATGCCAACGGCGTGGCGAGTCCGCTGGTCACCGTACCCATGTAGGCGCGTCTGCCGCATCGGCGCCGGTCATTGTCACAATGACCGGCGCCGATCTGTCGTTGTGGTGGACCTGCCCTCGCGGGGGCGTACGCATGGCGACCGGAAAGGGTTCAATCGGTTCGCGTGAAATTGACCACTGTTACTCCTTCAACCTTGACAGCCCGTTCGCCGTACCTATGGGTGAACTGTCAAGAATGAGGAGGGCACGTGGCACAGATGAAGCGGACCGTCATCGTCGCGAGCGCGATGGTCGCACTAACGGCCTGCGCTCCCGCAGGTTACGACGGGGCGAACTCGAGCGCGGCCGAGCCGGTCGCCGTCGCCGCGGCCGAGCCCACCGCGACGGTTGAGCCTGAGGCCTCGGCATCCGCCGAGGCGCCCGCCGCCGACGCCCCGCCCACTGACGTCGACCTGACGGAGAAGTTGGTCGGTAAGAGTGTCGCCCGGATGGGCAAGGTGGTCACCGACCAGGACGGCTGGATCCTGTACCGCTTCGACAAGGACACCGCCGACCCGCCGTCGTCGAACTGCGTCGACAAGTGCGCCGAGGTGTGGCCTCCGGCGCTCACCGACGGCAACCCGGACCTGACCGGCCTCTCCGACGACAAGGTCGGCAGCGTGACCCGGCAGGACGGCACCCGTCAGCTCACCATCGCCGGCTGGCCGGTCTACCGCTACATCGGCGACAAGAAGCCCGGCCAGTGGAAGGGCCAGGCGGTCGGTGGCACCTGGTTCGTGGTCCAGCCGGACGGCAAGAAGAACCTGAGCTGCCTGCCCAAGGGCACGCCGAAGGCTGTCGCGCCGCCGGCGGACAGCGGTTCGAGCGACGCCGAGGGCTCGGGCTACTCGTACTGAGTCGGATCGCCCAGGAGGGCACGGTGGTCGGTCGTCGTCGGGGAGGGCGCGGCCGACCACCGTCGTGTCCGGGGTGGGTTCCCCGAACAGAGCGGTACGGCGGTCGCCAGCCCCCACGCTGACCTGGCAGAGTGGCGGGGTGACCGAGACCCGACCCGCCGCGACCAGGGTGCTGCACCCACCGGTCGGCTACCGGCTGGCCGCCTCGGTCCGCGCCCTCACCTTCAGCCCGTACGACCCGTGCGCCCGGGTGGCGGCCGGCACCTTCTGGTGGGCCACCCGTACCCCGGACGGGCCGGCGACGCTCGCGCTGCGACCGGCCGGCGGCGAGTTGCTCGCGGAGGGGTACGGGCCGGGCGCCGAGCACGTCCTCGACCGCGCCGACGGGATCGCCGGGCTGCGCGACGACCTCACCGGCTTCACCGAGTTGGCCGCGGCGCACCCGCTCGTCGCCCGGCTGGCCCGGGAGCACCACGGGCTCCGGATGCCCGCCACCGGGCAGGTCTTCCCCCGGCTGCTGCGCGCGGTCTTCGAGCAGAAGGTCACCGGCAAGGAGGCCTACCGGGCGTACGCGGCCATGGTGCGGCACTTCCGGGATCCGGCTCCCGGCCCGCTACAGCCGCTGCTCCTGCCACCCGAGGCCGCCGCGGTGGCCGCCACCCCGTACTGGGTGTTCCACCCGTTCGGGGTGGAACAGCGCCGGGCCGACACGCTGCGTCGCGCCGCCGCGCTGGCCGACCGCCTGGACCGCAGCACCGACTCCACCGACGCCACCCGCCGGCTGACCGCCATCCCCGGCATCGGGCCGTGGACGGCCGCCGAGGTGGTTCGGATCGCGTACGGCGACCCGGACGCGGTGAGCGTGGGCGACTACCACATCCCGAACACGGTGGCCTGGGCGCTCGCCGGCGAACCGAGGGGCGACGACGCCCGGATGGTGGCCCTGCTGGAGCCGTTCCGCGGTCACCGGGGCCGGGTCTGTCTGCTGCTGGAGGCGGCCGGCATCCGGGCACCGAAGTACGGCCCGCGTGCCCCGATCCGCTCGTTCGCCCGGTTCTGAGACGTCCCGGACCCGGCGTTCAGCGGCCGGCGCAGAGCCGACGAAGGGTGCGCCCGAGCCACCAGGCGTACACGTGCTGCACGGCCCGGACCGCCGGCCCTCCGGCCTTGGTGAACCAGCGGTCCGGCAGGCTGAACGCGCGGACCTCGAACCAGACCGCGCCGGTGTCGTCGCGGCCCACCTCGAACGCCTCCTCGCCACGCTCCGGGTGCCCCGGCAGCGTGCCGTAGCCGAACCCGGCGAGCGTTGGCGAGTCCACGCTCCAGACCACCTGGCACGGCCCCCAGAGGCGGGCCGGGCCGACGCCGAGGCCGGCGGTCACCAGCACGCCGGTGGTGGCCCGCGGCGCGTCGGTGCGGATCCGGACACCGGCGGCGCGGTGCAGCCGCCAGCTCAACACCGCGTCGGCGGCCGTCTCGAAGCAGCCGTCGGGCAACGGATACCGGTGGCGCAGGTGGTGGTACCCGCCGGGCAGCGGCCCGTGCCGGGTCGACCCCACCTCCGGGTACGTCAGTTCGGCCACCGTTTCCCCCTCGACCTCCACCGGACACGGCCAGGGTACGGCCGGGGCGGCCGGGCCGCCCATCGATGGCGACGGCACCTGTGATGTGCTGCCCCGATGAGCGTCGAGGCGACCATCGTCCCGGCCGGCGTGGTGGACGCCGGCGAGATCCTCACCGTGCAGCGCGCCGCCTACCTGAGCGAGGCGCAGCACTACTCCGATCCGTTCCTGCCGCCGCTCACCGAGACGTTGGACGAGGTAGCGGCGGTGCTGGCCGGCCCGAGCGTCGTCCTCGTCGCCCGGGTGGGGCACCGGCTGGTCGGCTCGGTGCGGGCCCGGCTGGACGGGGACACCGCGCACGTCGGGCGCCTCGCGGTCGCGCCGGACCACCAGGGGCGGGGCGTCGGGGCACGACTGCTCACCGCCATCGAGCACGCCTGCGCCGACCGGGCGGCCCGATTCACTCTCTTCACCGGCGCGGACAGCGCTGGCAACCTGCGGCTGTACCAGCGGCACGGCTACCGGATCGTGGCGCACCGCCCGGACCCGAACGGCATCTCGTTGGCGGTGTTGGAGAAGCCGGCCGTCAGCCCCGTTCGCAGCGACGCCTGAGCCCGTCGGCCTCCATCCGCACGTAGCGGCGGAACAGCCCGCCGTACAGCCGGCCGATCAGACCGGCCAGCGGACCGGACTGGTCGATGACCAGCTCGACACGGGTACGCCCGTCGGGCAGCGGCAGCAGCCGGTGCTCCCCGGTGGTCCGCACCCCCGGCGCGTCGGAGGCCCAGACGAACTCCCGCCGCTCGGTCAACGCGGTGACCCGCCACACCGCCGGTCGCAGCTTCGGCTGGGTCAGTCGCGCTGTCGCGCCGACGGCGAGCGGCCCCGGCTCCCCCCGCTCGGCCCGGGTCACCGAGTCCGTCCACTCGGGCCAGCGGGGCACGTCGACGAGCACCGCCCAGACCTGTTCGGCGTCCGCGGCGATCTCGGTGTCGGCTTCGAACCGCATGTCGTCCCCTCCCCGGCGGCGTCACTCGGCACCGCCACGGGTGCGGACGAGGCCGTCGGGAGCATTGTGACAGGGGTGCCCGATCCCGTCCGACCCTCCTGAGTGGAGGCCCGCCGATCAGGCGGCCTCGCGCAGGTCGGCCAGAGTCAGCGGGGTACGCCGCCGCAGCAGCTCCTCCAACTCGGGCACCGAGCCGACCTCGCCGAGCACGTTCCGGCCGCCGCCGAACCGCTCCGGGTAGCGGCGGGTCAGCCGGTAGCGGTAGCGGCCCCGGATCAGCTCGACGCTCACCCGCCACCGCCCGCAGCAGTCACAGACCCACTCGGACACCTCGCGAAAGTAGCTCCGAGCTGGGGTTATTCGATTCGCCCGGTGGGGACGGCAGGCGCGTGGGCGGACACGCCACCCCGCCGTCCAGGGTGATCTGCCTCACGACTGTCAGTGCCGTCTGATTGACTGGTCGGCGTGGACCTGCCGATCAACCCACCGGTCGAGCCGATGCTGGCCAAGAGCGTTCCCAAGCTGCCCACCACACCGGGGGTGACCTACGAGCCCAAGTGGGACGGGTTCCGGTGCATCGTGTTCCGCGACGGCGACGAGGTCGAGTTGGCCAGCCGGGGCGGCAAGTCGATGACCCGCTACTTTCCCGAGGTCGTCGAGCAGGCCCGCCGGCAGCTACCGCAGCGCTGCGCTGTCGACGGGGAGTTGATCGTGATTCGGCGCGACGGGCCGAGCGGCCAGCCCCGGCTGGATTTCGAGCTGCTGGCCCAGCGCGTCCACCCGGCCGCGTCCCGGGTGAAGATGCTGGCCGAGACCACCCCGGCCGACTTCGTCGCGTTCGACCTGCTGGCGATCGGCGACGAGACGCTGCTCGACGAGCCCTACCCGCGCCGTCGTGAGCGGCTGGTCGAGGCCCTGGCCGGGGTGCGCCCGCCGGTGCACGTCACCCCTGTCACCACCGATCCGGACACCGCGCGTCGCTGGTTCGACGTCTTCGAGGGCGCCGGGCTGGACGGTCTGATCGTCAAGCCCGCCGACCTGCCGTACGAGCCGGGCAAGCGACTCATGTTCAAGGTCAAGCACGCCCGCACCGCGGACGCGGTGGTGGCTGGCTTCCGCTGGCACAAGTCCGGCCCGGTGGTGGGCTCGATGCTGCTCGGCCTGTACGACGACGCCGGGGTCCTGCACCACGTGGGCGTGAGCGCGTCGTTCAGCATGGCCCGCCGTGCCGAGCTGCTCGACGAGTTGGCGCCCTATCGGGACGTTGCCGGCGAGCACCCGTGGGTGCACGGCGACCACGAGCGTGGCCAACGCATCCCGGGTGGGGTCAGCAGGTGGACCGGCACCAAGAACCTGGAGTGGGAGCCGGTGCGCCCGGAGCTGGTCATCGAGGTGGGCTACGACGCGATGGAGGGCGAACGGTTCCGGCACACCGCCCAGTTCGTTCGGTGGCGCCCGGACCGTGACCCCCGATCGTGCACCTACGACCAGCTTGAGAGGCCGATCCGCTTCGACGTGGACCAGGTGCTGCGCGGCGACCCGGCGGCCACCGTGGACAGAGGCGCGACCGACTCGGCGTAGCCTGGCCGTCGACCTGATTCCGGAGGACCACGTGACCCGCACCGCCGACCAGCCTCGGATGACGACCAGCCGCCGGGTCCGTCGCACTCTGGCCGCCTTCGGCGTCGCCGCGCTGCTCACCGCCGGCTGCACGCTGCCGGCGTTCGCACCGCGTACCGAGGTGGAGGGCGCGGCCGCGCCGACCGGCAGCGCGCCGACCTGGCGGCCCTGCCCGGAGGTTGCGGACCAGTTGGTCGGGCGGAGCGCACCGAACATGCGCTACGAGTGCACCCGGATCGCGGTTCCCCGTGACTGGGGCACCGGCAGCGGGGCGAGCACCGGTCCGGGCGTCGGGCAGACCTTCGAGATCGCCCTGCTGCGCGCCCGGTCGACGAAACAACGCGACCGGGTGGGCTCGTTGGTCATCAACCCGGGCGGGCCGGGCGGTTCCGGCGTCGACACCGCCGTCTACCTGTCCTTCGGCCCTCAGTTCGGTGGGCTGCCCGCCACGATCACCGAACGCTTCGACATCGTCGGCTTCGACCCGCGCGGGGTCTCCCGGTCCAGCCCGGTCAAGTGCATCTCGGACGCCGACCTGGACGCCAGCTTCGGCTTCGACCCGGACCCGTCGAGCCAGGCGGCGTTCGATGGCTTCGTCGGCCTGAGCCAGCGGATCGGGCGCGGCTGCGGCGACCGTTACGGCGACCAGTTGCCGTTGTACGGCACCGAGCAGGCCGCCCGCGACATGGACGCGGTACGCGCCGCCGTGGGCGACGACAAGCTCACCTACCTGGGCTACTCGTACGGCACCCTGCTCGGCGCGACCTACGCCCAGCTCTACCCGCAGCGGGTGCGGGCGTTGGTGCTCGACGGCGCTGTCGACCCGCAGCAGCGGCTGGTGGAGGGCTCGGAGAGCCAGGCCCGCGGCTTCGAACGGGCCTTCACCAACTTCACCCGCTGGTGTACGGCGAACGCCGGCCGCTGCCCGATCGCCCCGGACGCCCGGGCCGCTGTCACCTCCGCCATCGACAAGGCGAAGGTCTCCCCGGTACGCGACCCCGACGGTCGGGAGGCCACCGCCGGCTGGGTGTTCTACGCGGTCATCTCCTCCCTCTACACCGAGTCCGGCTGGCAGGAGCTGGCCCAGGCGATCGACAAGCTGGCCGAGGGCGACCCGAAGGACGTGTTCCGGCTCGCCGACGCGTACGCCGGCCGGGAGGACGACGGGCACTACTCGAACCTGTTCGACGCCAACCTGGCCGTCAACTGCGCCGACGAGACGGAGAAGCCGAGCCGAGCGCAGATCCGGCAGTTGCAGTCCGAGTGGCGCGGGAAATACCCGCTGTTCGGGCCGGCGTTGGCGGTTGGCATGCTGAGCTGCGTCGAGTGGCCGGGCGGGCGTGACCCGTACCCGACCGGCAAGGCGAACGGCGCGCCGCCGATCGTGGTGGTCGGCACCACCGGCGACCCCGCGACGCCATATGAGCAGACCCCACGGCTCGCGTCGATGCTGGGCGTCGGTCGGGTGCTCACCTGGGAGGGTGAGGGGCACACCGCCTACCCGCAGACGTCCTGCATCACGAACGCCGTCGACGCGTACCTGATCGACCTGACCGTGCCGCCGGAGGGGAAGCGCTGCCCGCCCCGCTGACCGGCCGGGTCGGCGGCAGTGGGGGCAGATCGATCCCCTGCCGGGTGGCCAACTCCTCCAGCAGCGCCCGCATCCGGCGCACGTCGGCCTTGAGCTGCTCCTGCTCCTCATGCTCGAAGGCGTCGTCGTCGACGATGAGCCGGCTCGCGAAGTGCGCGGTGATCAGCGGAATGACCAGCAGCACCATTGTCGAGATGAGCAACGCGGCCAGTGTGCGGCCCGCCCAGGTGGTCGGCGAGATGTCGCCGTATCCGACGGTGGAGGCGGTCACCACCGCCCACCAGACGGCGTCCGCCGGGCTGCGCTGCTCGACCTCCCCGTAGATGACCCCGGCCACCACGATCATCAACAGGTACGAGGTGATGAGCGTGCGGGGCGAGTTCGCGAACCACACCAACGCCCGGTACACCCAGCGGAACGGCAGTAGCACTAGCTCCATGTCGCCCCATGCTGCCCGTTGCCCGCAACCGGCACAGACCCATTCGCCGGCTTCGCTGTGCCAGGCTGACCGACATGACCGACGTGATCTACCGGGAGGCGGTCCGCGCTGACCTGCCCGCCGTCATCGCCCTGCTCGCCGACGACGTCCTGGGCAAGGCCCGCGACTTCACCGAGGTCGACGAGGCGTACGAGAGGGCGTTCGCTGCCATCGACACGGACCCGCGCAACCAGCTGATCGTGGCCGAGCAGGCCGGCGAGCTGGTCGGCTGCCTCCAGATCACGTACATCCCGGGTCTGGGTCGGCACGGCAGCGAGCGGTCGCTGATCGAGTCGGTCCGGGTCCGCTCCGACCAGCGCGGCCAGGGGCTGGGCCGGGACCTGATGACCTGGGCGGTCGACCAGGCCCGGCAGCGGGGCTGCGCGCTGGTGCAGCTCACCACCGACAAGACCCGCGACGATGCACACCGCTTCTATCTGGGCCTGGGCTTCGTGGCCAGCCACGAGGGCATGAAGCTCGCCCTCTGACCCGGGTCGGCGCCACCCTCCGCTGCTGCCGCCGCCGCCACGGGCACGGCGCGGGCACGGCGCGGGCGCGGGCACGGGCACGGCCCGGGCGCGGACACGGCCCGGGCGCGGACACGGCCCGGGCGCGGGCGGCAACGATCGACGATGGGCGGCCGCGCGCGACGCCGGCCGGCAGCCCTTCGCGCACCGGCCGCCCCTGCGCCCACGACACGGCCCGCGCGCGCATCCGACGGCCCTCGCGGCCGGCCGCCCCTCGCCACCACTCCACCGGCGCTATCGAGCTGATGTCGCGGATGAATCACCCACCGATTCGTTCACGACATCAGCTCCATAGGGAGCGCAACCACCGCCTCGCCCCAGCCGCACCGTGGCGGCGGACCCGAGGGCCCCGACCCGCCCGACCCGCACGACCCGCCTGCACGACCCGCCCGCACGACCCGCCCGCACGCACGCACGCCCGCACGCACGCCCGCCTGCACGCCCGCACGCACGCACGCACGCACGCACGCACGCACGCCGAGGCACGTTAGGCGTGCAGCACACCCCCGCGCAGCCCGTCAGGTGGCGGCGTCAGCCATGCCAGCCAGGTCCGTCGCGACGACCCCAGGTAGAGGCCACCGTGGCACTGTCGAGCGGTACCCGCTCAGCCGTCGACCAGGCGGCCGTCGCGCAGGACGAGCACCCGGTCGGCGAGGTCGATCAGGGCCGGGTCGTGTGTGGCCACCAGCGCCGTCATGCCCCGGGCGTGCACCACCGCGCGCAGCAGGTCCATGATGGACCGCCCGGTCTCCGAGTCGAGCTGACCGGTGGGCTCGTCGGCGATGAGCAGGTCCGGTTCGTTGGCCAACGCACGGGCCACCGCGACCCGCTGCTGCTGGCCGCCGGACAGCTCGTACGGGCGCTGGGCGGCGTGCCCGCCAAGGCCGACCAGCTCCAACAGCACCGCGACGCGTTCCTCCCGCTCCGCGGCGGGCACCTGCGCCAGCCGCAACGGCACGCCCACGTTCTCGGCGGCGGAGAGGATCGGCACCAGCCCGAAGGTCTGGAACACGAACCCGACGGTGCCCCGGCGCAGCCGCAGCAACTCCGCCTCCCCGGCCGAGGTCACGTCGTGCCCGGCCACCACCACCTGGCCGTGGTCCGGCCGGTCCAGCCCGCCGATCAGGTTCAGCAGCGTGGTCTTGCCGGCCCCGGACCGACCTCGGACGGCGACCAGCTCACCCCGGTTGGCGGTGAACGACACGTCCCGCACCGCGTGCACGGCGTGCTCACCCCGACCGAAGGTCCGGCTGACCCCACTGACCCGGACCACCTCGTCGGGGCCCACCGAGGGCGCTCCGCCGGAACCGGCAGCGCCGCTCACCACCACGTCCTGCCGGCTCATGCCCGTGCCCCCCGCTCGTCCGAGGCCCGCTCGCCGGGCCGTACCTGCACATGGTCCGGCTCCAGGTCGAGCCGGACCCGCTCCTTCAGCGAGAGCGCGTCGACGAACGCGGCGGGCAGCTGCATCCGACCGTTGCGGTCCAGCACCGCGTACTCCTCGCTCACCAACTCGGTGTTGCCGTCCGCGTCGATCCGGGCGGTCCGGCGTACCTCGGAGGCGGTTCGGCCGTCGCGGATCGCGACGGTCCGGCGGACCTGGGTGGCCACGGCGTGGTCGTGGGTCACGACCACGATCGTCACGCCCAGCTCGGCGTTGATGGTGCGTAGCGCCCCGAAGACCTCAGCGCCGGTGGCCTCGTCCAGTTCACCTGTCGGCTCGTCGGCGAAGAGCACCTCCGGGTCGTTGGCCACCGCCACCGCCACGGCCACCCGCTGCTGTTCGCCACCGCTGAGCTGCCCCGGCCGCCGGTCGGCGCAGTAGCCCACACCGACCAGGTCGAGCAGTTCCCGGGCCCGCTCCCGGCGGGCCTTACCGCCGCGCTTGCCGGCCAACTGCATCGGCAGCTCGACGTTCTCCAGCGCGTTGAGGTACGGCAGCAGGTTGCGGCCGGTCTGCTGCCAGACGAACCCGACCAACTGCCGCCGGTAGCTCAACCGTCGCTTGGCGGACAGCGAGAGCAGGTCGTAGTCGGCCACCCGCGCGATACCGGCGGTCGGGGTGTCCAGGCCGGAGAGGATGTTGAGCAGTGTCGACTTGCCCGAACCGGAGGCACCGACGATCGCCACCAGCTCGCCCCGGTCGATGACCAGGTCGAGCCCCTGCAGGGCGACCACCTCCACCCCCTCGGTCTTGAAGATGCGCACCAGGCCGTCGCAGACGATGTGCCCGCGGAGGCGGTCCTGCCCGCCGGCCCGCTCGGCGGCGCGTTGTGCGGCCCGCTGTTGCAGGGCGGCCAGGTCCGGCACCAGTGGAGTCTGGGCGGTAGCGGTCATCTCAGCTCTCCTCTCCGAGCCGAAGCACCTCTCCGAGGCGCAACCGGCGGTTGTTCAGGGCCTCGACGGCGACCGCGAAGCCGAGGGCGATCGCCCCGAGCGCGAGCACCGCGGCGACCAGGCTGGGCTCGAAGGCCACCCGGACCGGCACACCACTGGTGAACGCGGACAGGCCGAGCACCGGGTTGAGCAGCAGGGGCAGCACCGTGCCGACAAGCGCACCGGTCAGCACCGACACGGCGACCAGCGGGGTCAACTCGACAAGCAGCAGCCCCCGCCACTGCCGGCGGGACAGGCCGAGGGTGCGCAGTCGGGACAGCACCTGGCCCCGGGCGCGCGCGCCGGCCAGCACTGTGAACGCGATGGCCAACAGCCCGAGCAGCGTGCCGCCGACGGCCCCGGCCACGAAACCGAACGCCAGCACCCCGTTCGCCCCGCCCTCGCCGAGATCGCGGCGGACGTCCGCGCGGGTGTCGACGGTGACCCCGATCGGCCGTTCCCGACCGGTGACGGTGCCGTCCCGCTGGTAGCGCTCCTGCCCCTGGTCGCCGGCGACGCGCAGCGCCTCGGCGTCCAGGGAGTCCCCGGCGATCAGCAGGCTGGTCGGCACCGGGGCGGTGGTCCGCGTCGGCAGTGCCTGCCAGGGCAGGATCACGAACCGGCGGGCGTTCGCCGCCAGCAACGGGAACCCGTCCTGGGTGGCGGCCACCCGGAACTCGTACCGCTGGCCCTGCACCGAGATGAAGGCGGAGTCGTCGAGCCCGGCCTTCGCCAGGTCGGCGGCGATCGCCGGTGACACGATCGCCGGCAGCGGACCCGGGCCGGGCCCGGCGGTGCGCAGCGCGGCCGGAACCGGGAGGTCCACACCGGATTCGCGGGCGATGGTGTCCAACCCCGAACCGTCGACGAGCAGCACGTCCGTCTGCTCGATGAAGGCGTCGGTGCCGGCCTCGTCGGACGCGAACCGTTCGTCGTCCTCGAACAGCACCCGGGTGACGGCCCGGACCCCCGGCAGGCGACCCAGCTCGTCGATGGTGTCGGGTGCGAAGCGCTCCCCGTGGATCACCGCGTCGGCGGGGACGATCTGCGCGGCGGCCCGTTCCCGACTCGCGTCGACGCCGGCGGCCACTACCGCGCAGAACGCCGCGGTGCCGATCGCCAGCACCACCACGACGAGCGGGGCGGCGACCGCCGCGCGGCCGGCGCGGGCCGTGCCGAGGAAGGCCACGCTGCCCCGGGTCCGCGCGGCCAGCCGGCTGACCAGCAACAACGGCCAGGGGTACGCCCGCAGCGCCAGCACCGCCGCCGCGACAGCGAGGAGCACCGGCACTGACACCAGCAGTGGGTCCACCTCGCCGAGGGTCAGGCCACGTCGACGCAGCAGTACGGCGGCGAGCCCGGCCAGGAGCAGCAGGGAGACCTCCACGGTGAGTCGGCGGGCCGATGGGCGTACGCGGATCAGATCCCGACGTGCCGCCCCGCCGGCCGGCACCGCCAGCGTCGCCACCGGCAGCGCCAGCGTGACGAGCACCGTCACCACGATGACGTACGGCGTGGTCGGGTCCGGGGCACCGGGGAACAGCGTGCCCAACCACCAGCCCAGCGCGGCGGCGACCGGCACCACCAGCACCGACTCGGCGAGGCTGCGCCGGGCGCCGGCGGTGGCTCCGCCGCCACGGGCCCGTAGCAGCGCGAACTCCGAGCGACGCCGTCTGATGGCGAGGCTGGCCGCGAGCACGATGAGCCCCGCCAGCGTGGCCAGTACGCCGGCCGCGATCACCGCGAGCAGGGTCCGGACGGCGTCGATCTGGGCGGCGAACGCCCGCAACGGCACGTCGACGCCCTGGGTCAGGGTGATCCCTTCCGGCTGTTTGCGCTGCATCACCTGAAGGCCGTCGATCATCTGGTCCAGCTCGCGTGCGTCGATCCGGTCGACACCCAGTCGGTACCGCCAGGTGGACTGGATCGGCCAGCCCTCCGCGGCCCGCTTGTTCAGCGGCGACTGCGCGACGACGCCGACGATGACGAACGGCTGGCCGTCACCCTGCGGTTCGATGATCCGCAGCAACTGTGGGAGCCCGTCCCAGATGCCGTTGCCGCTGTCGACGGGGCGGAACAGCCCGGTCACCGCCAGCGGGACACCGTCGACGAGTCGGCCCTTGTCATCGGCTGTGCCGATGCGCAGTTGGCTGCCGGCGCGCAGGTTGAGCTTGTGGGCCACGTCGACGTCGAGCGCCACCTCTATCGGCCGGTCGGGAACGTACGTCTCACTCGGCCACGCCCCGGCGACGAGGGTGCTCGCCCCCTGGATGTCGGGCATGGCCCGCAGACCCATGTCGACGAGCAGGTTGCGGGCCTTCAGGTCCGGCCCGACCACCCGGGCCGCCGTGGTCTCGACGCTGTACCACCGGTCGGTCACGGCCGAGCGCACCTGCGGCGGCATCTCCGCGGCGAGGGTGTCGAACCGCTCGGCGGCGCTGCCCATCGCCGTCCGCTGCGACGTCATCGCCGCCGGGCTGGTGGTGTACGAGATGTCCCGGCGGGCAGCCGGCTCGCTGGTGAGCTGTGTTCGCAGCCCCTGTTCGGCGAGCCTGTTGACCAGCCGAGGCACTCCACTGATCAGCAGCGTGACCACCAGTGTCAGCACCGCCAGCAGCAGGAACTGCCCCCCGTACGCCCGGACCCGCCGGACGGCCGCTCCGACGTTCATCGCTCTCCCCCGATTCGCAGCTGCACCGCCGCCACCCGCTGACGGATGCCGGTGGCGATGAACGCGCTGAAGGCGAGCGCCGCCAGCAGCAGACCGACAGCGGTCAGGCCGATCGGCACCCACGGCAGCACGAACGCCGCCGGGGGCGTCGGCCGACCGGCGGCCGGGGTGAGGATGACAAGTGGGGCCATCGTCGCGCCGACCGCGGTGCCGAGTAGCAACCCGACGCCCACGCCGATGCCGGCGAGGAACGTCTGTTCGGCAAGCAACGCCCGGGCCATCAGCCGGGGCGTGGCACCCAGGGTGTGCAGGACCGCGAACTCGCCGAGCCGACGCCGGGCGGTGGCCCACACGTCCACCACCAGGCCGACGAGGGCGAGCAGCACCGCGCCGAGAGCGGCGGCGAGCATTCCGGTACGCGAGCCGCGCCAGTACGGGTCGTCGGCGGCCGCCTCGATGGCCGCCTCCCGGTTGAGCACCGTGACGCCGGGGAGCGCGCTGGCCCCGTGGGCGGCGGCGTTAGCGTCACCGGCCCCGACCCACCATTCCGGCACCTGTCGCACTGCGCCGCTGCTGCGGATCATCGAGTCGACAGCGGCCGGAAGGTCCAGCAGGACGCCTTCCCCGGTGGTGGTCGGCACGGCGGCCAACTCGCCGACCAGGTGCACCGGCAGTGTCGCCCCGGAGAGGGTCAGGTCGACTGTGTCGCCGACGCGCAGGCTGAGGGCGTTGACGACCCCTGGGGTCATCAACACCGGTACGGCCTTGTTGGCTCCGCCCGGCACGACAGCGAACCGGGTGGGTGGCTGGTACGCGAACTGCCCGCCGGGGATCACCTCGACCGCGCGGGCAGCGGCGAACCCGGCGCCGGTGGTCCGTACCGGTGCGGGCTCCTGCCCGAGGGCGGTCATGGCCCAGTCGCCGCTCAGTTCGGTCGGTTGTTTCGTGCCGTCGGCCGTGACCACCGTCAGCCCGTCCACCTGGAGCTCGTAGAAGTTGCCGGCGGCCAACCCACCGTCGGCCTCGAAGCCGGCCAGCCGCAGCCGCGCTCCGCCGAGGTCGGGCAGTCGCGCGGTGAACGGGGCGGCCCGGCCGTCGCCGTCGGCGTTGGCGGCCGGCAGCCGCAGGGCGAGCCCGTCGGGGGTGGTGACCAGCAGCGTCACAGCGACCTTCAGCGACCGGGCGGCGTTGCTCACCGGGGTACGGATCGTGCCGGTGATCGCACGCGCCCCGGCGGGCAGCTCGACGCCGGCAGGCTCTCCCCGCGCGCCGACCATCCTCCGGTACTGCTCCGACGCCGACCCGTCGCCGAGGCGGTCGGCGAGCCGGACGACGCCCGGCGCGCTGGCCGGGTCGACACCGATCACTGTCGCCGGAAGGTTTTCCCGCCCGACCCGGATCTCGTCCCGCCAGGCCGGCAGCACCCGGTGCACGCTGGGCAGCGCGGCGAGTTCACCGGCCCGGGTCGGTGGGGCGCCCCCAGCGCGTTCGGTGACCCGGAGGTCTGCGCCGACCGTGTGGCCGGCCTGTTCGACCTGGGACCGCTCCCCGGTGCTGATCAGGGACCAGGCCAGGGTGCTGCCGCCGACGGCGAGGGCGAGCAGCAGGACCGGGCCGGCGTGCGGCCGCCGCCCCGCCTGCCACATGCCGAACATGGTGGCGGTCCAGGGGCGTCGGTCGACGAACCGCTCCGCGAACCGGGTGAGCGGCGGGAGCACCCGCAGCGCCAGCACGGCACCGGCCAGCACGCCGAGCGTCGGGGCGGCCACCAGCAGCGGGTCGAGCCCGAGCTGGCCGCCGGACCCGGCCAGCGGGGAGGCGTACCGGCGGAGCTGCACCCAGGCGAGCACGGCGAGCGCCACGAGCACCAGGTCGACGCTCGCGCGCTGGACGCTCGCGGCCCGGTTCGGTCGGGACCGGGCGGCCATGTCGGCGACGTACGTCCCGGCGCCGCGCAGCGTCGGAAGGACCATGGCGACGAGGCAGCCGGCCGCGGTGGCCGCTGCCGCCGCCCAGACCAGTGTGGTGTTGCCGCCGGCGGTGGAGAGGTCACCCGAGCCGCCGGGTCGGATGTAGCGAAGCGCCTCCCCGGCGATCAGTGGACCCAGCACGGCGGCCGGGGCGACCACCAGTGTCGCCTCACGGGCGGCCAGGCCGGCCAACTGCCGACGGGCGGCACCACGGGCACGCAGCAGCGCGGTCTGTGGGCGGCGGTCCTCGTGCAGCAACGCGGCGACGAGCACCAGCGCGTACCCGGCGAGCACCAGGATGAGCAGCAGCGGGGTGGCCAGCGACGAGCGACCCACCAGGTCGGCTCGGGCGATCCGGTCCAGCAACTGCGGCATCTTCGTCACGGTCTGCCCGGAGCTGCCCAGCTGGGCGGCCTCGGGCACTGCCGAGACGGCCTCGGTGAGGGCTTTCCGCACGGCGGGCAGTGCGGCGGTGTCGACGCCGCCGAGGTCGGGCTGGGCCAGCCAGGATGCCGACACCGAGCCGGGGAAGGTGGCCGCGAAGTCGGCCGGGTCGAGCGTGAACGGCCCGTACGAGGTGCCGGAGCCGGCACTGCCGGCGCCCACGCCGGGGGCCAGCAGCCAGTACGCGTCGGTCGGGTCGCGGGGCCGCCAGGTGCCGGCGAGCACCAACTCGCTCCGTCGCTCGGTGGCCCGGTCACGCACCGGGACGCGTTCACCGACGGTCAGGCCGAGGGCGCCGGCGACCCGCTCGGGCAGGCTCACCTGGACGGGGTTCGCTCCGGGTCGGGGCCAGGCTCCGCTGGTCAGCTCCGCGTGGCTGGCGAGGTCGGCGAGCGTGGCCAGGTTCGCGAAGACCGGCTCGTCGCCCGTACGCGGAATCTGCCCGAGGTCGCCGGTCAGCTCCCGTCCGGTCCCGTAGCGGGCGGAGGTGACACTGACCGGGACGCCGCCGAGCCCGGTGGCGAAGTCGGTGCGGACCGCCGTGTCCCGGCTGGCGAACTCCTTCGCGTCTCGGCCACCAGAGCCACTGACCAGAAGGCCGCGCTCCTCGGCGGGCGAGGCGGCGACCAGAGCTCGCTGCCCGGCGTCCACCGCCCGACGGTTGTAGTCGGACAGCCCGGTGACCAACGCGACGGCAACGAGGGCAGCGATCACCGCCGCGACCAGCAACCCTCGCGCCTCGCGGGCCCGCCTCCACACCAGCTTCATCCGACGCCTCCCCTGGCCCTGGCGGGCCGACGACCATCAAGACAGGCCACCTACCGGGAAAGGTTCGCGCCCGTTACATGATCGTTATTACGGAGAGGCCGGCTCAGGCCGGTCAGCAGGCCTGGGCGGCCACGAGGACGGCGGCGACGGTCACTGCGTACCTCATGGGGTTTCCTCCTCGACCCACTCCAGCAGGTCTCCGGGCTGGCAGTCGAGGACGCGGCACATCGCTTCGAGGGTGCTGAACCGGACCGCCTTGGCCCGGCCGTTCTTCAGCACCGCCACGTTGGCGGGGGTGAGCCCGACGCGCTCGGCGAACTCACCGACGCTCATCTTGCGCTTGGCCAACTCCACGTCGATGCGGACGACGATGGGCATCAGATCACCGCTTCCATGTCGGTCCGCAGGGTGGTGGCCTGCCGCAACAGCGCCCGCATGACCACCATGAGGAGCCCCAGCACTGTGACGCCCACCGTCAGCAGGAACAGCAGCAGCGGCACCCCGGGGTCGTCCGCGTTGAACCCGACCCAGAGGAAGACCGCCACCAGCACCACCCAGGCGGCGGCGATGGCCCAGACGATGGCGTCCACCCACTTGAGGGACGCCTCGGTGAAGATGCGGTCGTTCTTGACCAGGCTGAGTAGCTGCCACGTCGCGACGATGACCACCTGGACGCAGAGCACCCAGAAGACCGTCACGGCGGTCGCCGGCCACCTGAGGTGGGCGTCCTGCGGCGACTGCTCGGCCATGTACGCGAACTGCCCGGGCAGCGAGAGGGTCTGGAACACCACCAGGACCCCGAACAGCACCACGAGGAAGACTCGGAGAGCGGCAACCGCTCGATGCTCAGTAACCATGCATCGAGTTTCGCTCGTTACCTATCGAAAGTCAATCGGTTTTCTCAAGGCCTGCGCCGACCGACGGCGTCGTCGGCCCGGCGGCCGGTCTGGCCTTCTGGGGGTAGAAGGTCTCGTGCCGGGCCAGCATCGCGACGAACTCAACGATCTTGCGTTCGCGGGTCTCGATGCGCTTGACGGCGTTGAGCCGATAAATGAGAGCGAACCGGTTGGCCTTGGTGAGGACATCGAGCATCGCCTGGGCGGCGGGCTCGGCGGCGATGGCAGCGAGCAGGTCGGCTGGCACCTCGGCCTCGGACGGCGGGGCGTACGCCGCCGCCCACCGCCCGTCCGCCTTCGCGGCGTCCACCGCCGCGCGGCCGGACGGTTGCATCCGCCCCTGCTCCTCCAGCCGGGCCACGTTCGCCACGTTGCGTTGGGACCAGGAACTACGCGCCCGGCGCGGGGTGAACCGGATCCAGGAGGACTCCTCGTCGCGTTTCCTGGCCTGCCCGTCGATCCAGCCGAAGCACAGACCCTCGTCGACCGTCTGCTGCCAGGTCAGTGTCGTGACCGTGCCGCCCTTCCTGGACAGGGCGAGCCAGACGCCGGGCGACGTGGCGTGGTTGGCCGCCAGCCATGCGCGGAGGGCCTCGGCGTCCGCGACGATCAACTCATCCAGCTCTGCGCTCGCCATGACGGCAGGCTAACCGCTGGGTCAGACGTTCGATCTCCGGCTCGGATCGTTGATCTGACGCCGGAAGACGAGGTACGCGCTCAGGTTCGCGAACAGCATCACCAGCCCGATCACCGAGGCCAGCAACCCCACGTCAAGGCTCGGCAGCGCCACGAAGGTCAGCGCGGCGAGCACGATGGCGAAGATGTTGAGGAAGGTGAAGGCCAGCACCAACTCGTTGAGCAGGCGGGAACGGCGGTCCTGAAGGCGACCGACCAACTGCTGGTGCAACGTCCGGACGAAGTCGAGCCGCTCGTCCAGCGTCGTGAGGACGAGCTGGAACTTCCACTGCTGCTCCAACGCGTTCCAGACCGTGCCTCCGGCCGCGTCGAGGTGCGCCTCCACCGAGGAGTACCCGAGCCGGAACAGGCGGATGCGGTGGTAACCGGTGAGGATGCGTTCGGCCTGCTCCTCGAGGGCGCTCATCGAGATGTTGGCGCGCCCCGGGTCGATCCGGGACAGCTCCGCCGACAGCACCGCGTCGTATCGCAGGGCCGCGGCCCAGCAGACGTGGTGCACCCCGGTCAGTCGCGACAACAGCTGGGCCGGGCGGGCTTCGAAGTCACTGACCACCGCAGTGGTGTGCGAGCCGACCCGCAACACGCCGTCCCTGGCTCCGTCGGGCGTGCAGTCCACCCCGTCCGGGGTCAACTCCTCGGCGATGGCGCGCCGCCGCGCCGCATCGCAGTCCCTCTCGACGCGGACGGCGAAGGTGGCGTTGGCCCAGAGCACGAACACCTCGTCCGCACCGTCCGGCGCCGGCAGGGTGGCGCGGAGAATCCGGGTCACCGCGGGCACCATCAGCTGGACCGCCGGGGCGACCTCGGCGACCACGTCACCGCTGGCGACGATGCCGTCCGGGAGCTGGTAGGTGATGCACAGCAGACCGCAGTCGACGTTCCACACGCTGACCCGGGCGGAGACGACCTGCCAGGCCCCGGCATCAGTGGTCGGCAACAGCGCCGCCTCGACCTCGTCCCCGGCGGCCCGCAGGATCTCCGGGCCACCGCTGATCTCCATGGTCGGCCGTGGCATGCTGCCCAGCAGTTCGTCGAGCAGCCGTTGCCCGTACGGCTGCAACGCAAGATCGGTGAGCCCGTCGGTGACTCTCCACTGTGGTGGCACGACACATCGGGGGCCGGTCTCAGCCGAGAGCTGACACGGGAAATAGGCAACCACTCGTATCGACGTGACGTCCTTCACCACCGCGACCTTTCCCCGATCAACCTGTGCAGGGTATCGACAGAGTCAACTGCCGACGCCGCGCCGGATGCCTGCCCGCCGACCGTCGGACGGGCCACCGTGGACACCGTGGTCGCCATAGGATCACCGGCACGGCGGCCCGGAGCAGGAGAGGCGCATACCGCCGTGACGCAGTCACGCGCGGCGTTCTTCGACGCTGCGCCAACGGGGGAGGTACGAGTGAGGCACGCAGTGAAGATGCTGACCGCTACGGCGGTGCTCGCGGCAACGGTGGCGGTCCCGGCGACGCCCGCCGCAGCGGCCGGCACCGGCTGGTGGTCCATGTCCGGCTACCTGGTCAGCAACAGCGCGTTCAATCCCAACGAGACCGCAGTGACGGCCGCGACCGTCGCGAACCTGAAGCTCAAGCACACCAGCAGCCCGACCCGGACCGGCCAGCGGGCACCTGTCGTCGCCGACGGACTGGTCTACACACTCGACGACAGTGGCGTCACCGCCACCGACGAAGTGACCGGCGCACAGAAGTGGCGCTTCGAGCTGGACCCCGAGAAGTCCCTGACGCCCACGGAGCTCGTCCACACGAACGGCCAGCTTGTCCTGGCGGCGATCGGCAGCGACCAGGGTGGCGGCGGTTCGGGGCGGATCTTCGTGCTCGACGCCCCGACCGGCACGCTGGTCCGGGACTTCTACGACGACGGCCCGCCCTGGCAGATCCTCGTCGAGAGGGGTGTCATCGTGGCCTCCGGCGAAAGCCGCTATTCCTACGACACACGCGCCTACCGCGTCGCCGACGGGCAGCTGCTGTGGAAGCAGGACGTGACAATGGATCAGCCGGTCTCGGCGAATGGTCGGGTCCTCCTTTCCGGATACGCCGGGTATGGCCGTCCCTTGACCAGCGACGTCGTCGACATCACCACCGGCAACCCCATCAACTCCACAGCGGGCCGCGACTACCGGCCGCTCGCGGCGGACGAGACGGGCACCAGGCTCTACGTCGGATGGGGGCACAGCCTCCAGGTGCTCGACGCGACGACCGGCACCCTGACCTGGCTCGCCTCGAACCTGAGCCCGAAGTTCGTGGTGGTCACTCCGACCCGCCTCTACGTCACCTCCTCCGGAGGCACGATCTACGCGTTGAACCGCAGCACCGGCGCCATCATCTGGAGCAGGAGCATTCCGGGAAGCGAGCACCAGCGGGCGATCATCGCCGGTGGCGTCCTGTACGTCACCGCGAAGAGCAACCGGGTGTACGCCCTCAACCCGGTCGACGGCGCACCACTGAACGCACCGGCCTTCACCGGCACTACCGACCAACTCGTCGTCACCTACGGCCGGGCCTACGTCACCGACGGCACGAAACTGACCGTCTACGGCCTCTGACCCGACGGCGTCCCCACGGCGGTTGACCGGAGGCCCCGGTCAACCGCCGTCGCCGTTGCCGCGGTGGGTGGCTCCGCGGTAGCCGAAGCACCTCAACCAGCGCCCGACGCAGTCCGCCGGCACGTGGCCCGACCGGCGCGGATCCGCGCGCCGAGGTCGCTGACCGGGCCGAGGTGGCACAGCTTGTCGGGGGTCGTGTGCCACGAGTTGAGTGACCAGAGCGGCCTGTGACGCCGGGGCGGGCCCGGCTCGACGGACACCAGTTCGACGGGCACCGAGGGGCCCGCCAGGTGGCCGAAGGGTGACGATGCGACGTCCCGGTCGGCCTACGCCCTCCGGTGGTAGTGGTTGCGGCGCGGGAGTTGATCGGGGTCGAGCCAGGCCGGCGGGATGAACTCCGGATGCCCGCCGTCGCCCAACCGGACGACCCACTCGGTGTGGTGGACGTGTCGGTGGTGGTGGCCGCAGAGGAGGACGGCGTTGTCGAGGTTGGTCGGGCCACCGTCGGCCCAGTGCCGGATGTGGTGGGCGGCGCACCAGCGCGGTGGGCGGTCGCAGCCGGGGAAGGCGCAGCCGCCGTCGCGCAGCACGAGGGCCCGCCGTAGCGGGCCGGTGACCAGGCGGCGTTGTCTGCCGACGTCGAGGACCTGCCCCGCGCCGCCGAGGACGGCCGGCAGCACGGCGGCGTCGCACGCGATCCGCCGTACCGTGTGGGGAGCGAGGTGCAGGCCGGTGTCGAGCACGCCAGCGCCCAACTGGCGGGTCAGACCGTCGTAAGCGGTGGTGACGACGACCTGCGCTGGCTCACCGCCCTGTTCGGGTAGGTCGCCGGTGCGCAGAGCGAGCCGGCACACGTCGGCGAGGGCGTCGTGGCGGCGCTGCCCGGCGCAGCGGGTGTCATCTGGCCCGGCGGGGGCGCTGAGCGGGTCGATGACGGCACGCAACAGTGCTGCGGCCTCGGCGTCGAGGGTGCCGCTGAGCCGAAGCTGACCACCGGCCCGTTCGGAGATGGTGACGTGCCGGTCGCGGGCCGCCCGGACGGCGTCGGCGGACAGGGCCGCGGCTGCGGCGGCGTCGGCGAGGTCGGGGGCCACGTGGTCGAGGATCCGGGTGCCCAACCGACGCAGCAGGGTGGGATCGAACTGCCCGGCCCACTCGACGAGCACGCCGACGGCCTTGTCGGCCACCTCCGCGCCCGCCGACGCCGACACCGTGGCGGCCGCGTCGGCGATGACCCGGGCCTGCTCCACGCTCACCGCCGCGCTCGCCAACGCCTCGCGCACCCCGGGCGGGGCGACGTCGACCGCTGCCGCGAGGCCGACCAGCCGGCGCGCGGCCGAGACGTCCAGTCGCAGGCGGTGCCGCAGCCACACTGTCGTCGAGGACGCGCCCTGCGCGAGCGCGGTGCCCCGCCCGTCCAGCTCGCGGACCGCCGCCAACTGCACCGCCGCCAGCCGCTGCTGCAACCGGTGCGTGGCATCGAGCACCGCGATCAGATCGTGCTCGGAGAGGGCCCAGGCCGGGGCGTCGGCGCAGGCCGCCACCGCACCCTCCGCCCGCGCCAACTCATCGATCACGAGCAAACCCTAGAACAGGTGTACGACAGAAATCGGCCCCGCGACGCGCCCCAGATCGGCCGTTCCGGGCCCGGTCAGCCCTCGGCCAACTCCGGCCGGTGCTCCCGAATCCAGGCCACCACGTCCGACCTCCGCCAGACCTTGCCTTGGACCAGGTCGGCCACGGGTTCCGGGAAGTTCCGATGGCTGGTGATCACGTAAACGCGCTGCTTGCTGATGCCACCGAGCATCGCGCGAATCTCCGCAGAGCCCACCAGATCCATAGGGCGGACGTTAAACAGATGACCCGGCTCCTTGACCCGGGGCAACTTACCGGTCACCGTAAAGGGCATGGCCAAGTCGAATGAAGATGCCCCTGACCGCGAGCCGCTGAGCGGCCTGCACCCGGTGCACCAGCACCTGCCGCGTCGGCCGCTCTGGCTCTGCCGGGTGTGCGCGGTGCCCTGGCCGTGCGCCCTGGCCCGGATGTTGCTCCGGGCGGAGTACGGCCCCGACCGCGTGGCGTTGTCGATCTACATGGCGAGTCAACTGTTCGACGCGACGGCCGACCTGTTCACGCTGAACCCCGAGCCGGCACCCGACCCGGCGGAACTGTTCGGCAGGTTCCTGGCGTGGACGGCCCCGCCGCGGCTATGACAGCAGCTTGCCGCTAGCTCTCGTCGGGGGTGCGCTTGGCGCGGCTGGGCTGCACGCGCTTGGGTTCGCCGGGCATCTTCGGGTGGTCCGGGGGGTACGGCAGGTCGCCCTGGCCGGCGGCGGCGTCCCGCTCGGCCCACTCGAGCAGCGGGGTGATGTCCCACGGTGCGTCGTCGATGCCGGCGTGCGGGTCATCGCGCTCGGCGAGCCGGGCCGGCACCGTCCGCAGGTCGAAGTCGTCCGGGTCGACGTCGGGCAGCTCGTCCCAGGTCACCGGGGTCGAGACGGTGGCCCGCGCGTTGGCCCGCAGCGAGTACGCGCAGGCGATCGTCCGGTCCCGAGCCATCTGGTTGAAGTCGACGAAGACCCGGGTGCCGCGCTCCTCCTTCCACCAGGCGGTGGTGACCAGGTCGGGGTGGCGGCGCTCCACCTCCCGGGCCAGCGCGATGGTGGCCCGGCGCACCTCGGTGAACGTCCAGCGGGGTTGGATGCGCAGGTAGACGTGCACGCCCCGACCGCCGGAGGTCTTCGGCCAGCCGGTCGCGCCCAGCTCGTCGAGGAGCGCACGGACCTCACCGGCGGCCCGGGCCGCGTCGGCGAAGTCGGTGCCGGGCTGCGGGTCCAGGTCGATGCGCAGCTCGTCGGGGCGGTCGGCGTCGGCGGCCCGCACGGGCCAGGGGTGGAAGACGATGGTGCCCATCTGCGCCGCCCAGGCCACGTGCGCCAGATCGGCCGGACAGAGCTCCGCCGCGTTCCGCCCGCTCGGGAAGGTGATCTGCGCGGTCGTCAGCCACGGCGGCACCCCACGGGTGGGCACCCGCTTCTGGAAGAACGCCTCACCCTCGACGCCGTCGGGGAAGCGTTGCAGGGTGGTCGGCCGGTCCCGCAGGGCGCGCATGATGCCGTCGCCGACCGCCAGGTAGTAGTGAAAGACGTCCGACTTGGTGAACCCCCGCTGCGGGAAGATCACTCGATCCGGACTGCTCAGCCGGACGATGCGCCCGGCCACCTCGACCTCGGCGGCCGCAGCCTTGGTGCCACCCATCCCGCGACCTTATGCCAAGCCCCCGACGTTCGACGTACCGTTGAGGGGTGAGTCTTGACGACAACGAACTGCCCCGAACCGACGAAGAGTGGCGGGTCCGGCTGACCCCCGAGGAGTTCCACGTCCTGCGGGAGGCCGGCACCGAACGCCCGTGGACTGGCGAGTACGTGGACACGAAGACCCAGGGGGTCTACCACTGTCGCGCCTGCGGGCTGGAGCTGTTCTCCAGCGACACCAAGTTCGACTCGCACTGCGGCTGGCCGAGCTTCGACGACGCCATCCCCGGTCGGGTCAAGGAGATCGAGGACCGCGCCCTCGGCATGGCCCGAACGGAGATCCGCTGCGCCCGCTGCGACAGCCACCTCGGGCACGTCTTCCACGGTGAGGGCTTCACCCCGAAGGACACCCGGCACTGCGTCAACTCGGTCTCCATCACGTTGGAACCCCGCTGACCCGAACATCCAGGGCGGGACCGCGCTCAGGGCGTACCACTGAGTAGTTGGACCTCGGCGGTCCGGGACTGCTCGATGCGCCGGGCCAGGTCGCGGACCTGGTCGTTGCGGCCGACGCCGACCTGGGCTCGGGCCAGGTCGGCGGCCGACCGCTGGTGGTCGGCGAGCACCTCGCGCAGCACGCGGTCGACGTCCGCGTCCGGCGCGGTCCGCAGCCGGTCGAGCGCGGCGTCGTCGCCGTGCCCGTCGTGGTGGTGGGCGGCCGCGCTGGCGGCGGGCCCGGCGGTGGGCAACCAGCCACGCATGGCGGTCAACTCGTCGGCCTCGGTCGCCTCGATGGCGGCGCTCAGGGTGCGCAGCGTCTCGTCGCGCACCCGGTCCCGGGCCAGCCGGACGATCTGCAGGGTGCGTTCGCTGTGCCCGACCATGATGCTCAGGAACACCACGTCGATCCCGCTCATGGTGTCCGCCCCGACCGAGGAACCGACGCCCCCGGACCCGACGCCCGCGCCCCCGGCCGCCGCCGAGCCGGCCGGGGACGCGGGAACCGGCGACGGCAGGGCCGGCGGGCTCGACGTGGGCGATCCGGCGCAGGCTCCGGTGAGCAGCACTGTGGCAACGAGGAACGCCAGCGGGGTACGGCGGGGCATGCCGGTTGCTCCGTTCACGCGGGGGGCGGCGACACGGGTGCGGCCAGTGACCGCACCCGTGCGGTCAGACCTGAAGCCAGAGCGCCGGTACGTTCGGCGGTTCCCAGCCCGGGATCGCGGTGTGCGGCTGCCGGCAGCGGTACGTGGCTCCGCCGTAGGTGACCTGGTCACCGACCTGGTACGCCCGGCCCGCCGCCCACGTGCCGCCCTGCGTGGGCGGAGTGGTGGGCGTCGGGGTGGGGGTGGGCCGCGGGGTGGCTGTCGGGGTCGGCGTGGGGGTGGGAGTGGGGGTCGGGTTCGACCCTCCGCCGCCGATCTGCACGTCGATGCAGGAGTAGAAGGCGTTCGCCGTGTCGGAGATGTTCCACACCGCGAGGATCCTCTGCCGGCCGGAGAAGCCGCCGAGGTTGACGTTGTGCGACACGGTGGCGCCCGGCTGCTGGCCGTTGCCGTTGACCACGCCGACCCGGGTGTTGC
This sequence comes from Micromonospora sp. NPDC005710, assembly GCF_040630995.1. Taxonomy (NCBI): domain Bacteria; kingdom Bacillati; phylum Actinomycetota; class Actinomycetes; order Micromonosporales; family Micromonosporaceae; genus Micromonospora; species Micromonospora sp. NPDC005710. The sequence continues at coordinate 146,557 of NZ_JBEXYP010000014.1, forward strand.
CGATCCAGTACTCCCAGTTGCTGGTGGAGTGCCGGGCGGTGTTGACCCAGGTGAAGGTCAGCGAGCTGCCCACCGACGTGGCCGGCCAGCCTCGGCTGTCGTCGTTGAGGACGGCGAACTGGGCGATTCCGGCATTGCAGCTACGCAGACCCTTGGGCCCTTCGACGCTCTGCGGCTCGTACTTGATCTGCCCGCAGTCGGGCACCCGGCCCTGCGCGCAGAGCGCCTGCCGGCTCGGTGGGGCGGAGACGTAGCCGTGCGCCTGCGCGGGGGCGGCGACGGTGAGGGTGGCGGCGACGGCGCCCGCCGCCACCAGCGGGACGGTCATTCTTCGACGCATGGGGGCAGCTCCTTGTCCAGGTGCGGTGAGGTGCCCCTCAAAGTAAGTTAAACTTTGTTAACAGTAAAGACTCCCATCGATAAATCCATCGATGGTGGCAGTTTTCATCCCCGCAGAGCCGGAGCAGGCCGCCCCGGTCGTTGACCCGGTCGGCCGACTCGCGTCCACACAGCGGGCGACACGCCGAGCCGACACGCCGTACGCCGGGTCGGGCACCGCCGTTCCGCCCCACGCCGCAGCCCCTTGGGGGATTCTGTAGGCACTTGTCCATATAACGGAGGTTCTCGGTGGCAACCTGCGAGGTCTGCGGCAACGACTACTGGATGGCGTTCGAGGTGCACACCGTCAGCGGTGATGTGCACACCTTCGACTCGTTCGAGTGCGCGATCCACCGCATGGCACCGATCTGCGAGCACTGCCAGGTCAAGATCGTCGGACACGGCGTCGAGGTCAACGGCCGTTTCTTCTGCTGCGCACACTGCGCCCGCGCCGTCGAGGGCGAGGTGGGTGCCGAGATCCGCGACGCCGTCGGCGCCCGCCCGGCCTGAGCGCGCCCGCCCGGCGGACCGCGCCCGCCCGGCCGTGGGCCGACCGGACCCGGCAGTCTGGGGTACGGTCGTCGCCATGCGGCCGTTCCTGGGCGTCCTGCCCCCGCCGCGCTCCTGAGCGGAGCGCCGCGCCACTCGCCGACCGGGTGACCTGACCCCGCTCGGCCACCCTGTCGTACGCGCTCCGTCGACGTCGTCCCCGTCAACGGCTCACCCTTCGGAGCGCCCCCGTGTCCACGACCCGCACCGTGCTGCCGGCCGCCTCGGCCGCCCGCCACGCCGCCCGCGGCGGCCTGATCCAGATCACCGTCACCGGAGTGCTGTGGGGCACCACAGGCGTGGCGGTGCAACTCCTGCGCGACAGCACCGGGCTGAGCCCGGTGAGCATCGGCTTCCACCGCCTCGCCATCGCCGCGCTCGTACTGCTGGCGTGCACCGCCGGCAGGCTCCGCACGATCGTGGCCACCCTGCGCGCCGCACCCGTACCGCTGCTGCTCACCGGCGTCGGCCTCGGCCTCTACCAGGCGCTCTACTTCGCCGCAGTGGCCTGGGCCGGCGTCAGCGTGGCCACCATCGTCAGCCTGGGCCTGGCCCCGGTCCTCGCCGCGGCCTGGGAGTCGACCCGCGCCCGCCGGCTCCCCGGCCCGCTGCGACTCGGCACTCTGGTCGCGGCCGTGGCCGGCCTCGTTCTGATCACCACCGCCACCGGGAACGCCGGCACTGCCGCGCCGGCCCCACTGATCGGCCTGCTCGCGGCGGCCGGCTCCGGCCTCGGGTACGCGGTCACCACCCTGATCAGCCGCCAGGTGTCGCAGCGCACCGCGCCGATGACGCTCACCACCATCTCCACAGTGGTCGGCGCGCTGACCCTGGCGCCGTTCGCAGTGGTCGCCGGGGTCACCGTGCCGGTACGCCCCGACACCGTGGCGCTGCTGCTGCACCTCGGCGTGATCACCACGGCTGTCGCGTACGCGTTGTTCTACGCGGGGCTGCGCACCACACCGGGCAGCGTCGCGGCGGTGCTCACCCTGCTCGAACCGCTCACCGCCGCGGCCCTGGCGGTGGCACTGCTGCACGAACCGCTCCCCCTGCCGGTGATCGTCGGCGGTGTCCTGCTGCTCACCGCGGTGGCCGCCACCTACCTCGCGCCCGACCGGGCGGACACCAGGTGAACCCACCCGACCTACCATCGGTGGATGCCCCAGCAGACCACCGAGATCCGGACGGCCTCCTTCGCCGACCTGAACGCCCGCACCCTCCACGACCTGCTCAAGCTGCGCGTCGACGTGTTCGTGGTGGAGCAGAACTGCCCGTACCCGGAACTCGACGGGCGCGACGTCGAGCCGGGCACCCGTCACCTCTGGGTCACCGACGGCGACGCGCCGCTGGCGTACCTGCGGATTCTGGCCGACCCGAACGGCGACGCCCGGATCGGCCGGGTGGTGGTGGCCCCGACGGCGCGCGGCGGTGGGCACGCCGGCCGGCTGATGACAGCGGCGCTGGAGGTGGTGGGCAACCGGACGTGCGTGCTGGAAGCCCAGTCGCACCTGGTCGCGTTCTACGCCCGGCACGGCTTCGCGGTGAGCGGCCCCGAGTACGTCGAGGACGGCATCCCGCACACCCCGATGCGGCGCGATGCCATTGACGACTGACTATCGAGCTGGCATGGTGCCGGGTAGAGCCGTCGCGGGAGCCAGCGACAGGCACGGGAGTGGGCAACTCCCGGCGATCCGGGTGTCGACGTCCCACCTCATCCCCCCGGGGGCTCCATGTCCACACTCACCCGATCACCACGCGTGCTCTGGCTGTTCGCCATCGTGGCGGCCACCGCGCTCCTGTTGACGACCGCACTGACCACCATCCTGGCCCAGCCCGCCTCTGCGCACGGTTCGGTGGTCGACCCGGCGTCGCGCAACTACAGCTGTTGGCAACGTTGGGGCGGCGACTTCCAGAACCCCCGGATGGCCACCGAGGACCCGATGTGCTGGCAGGCCTGGCAGTCCGACCCGGCCGCCATGTGGAACTGGAACGGCCTGTTCCGCGAGGGCGTGGGCGGTAACCACCAGGCCGCCGTCCCCGACGGCCAACTGTGCAGCGGCGGACGCACCCAGAGCCCCCGCTACAACGCGCTGGACACCGTCGGCGCCTGGAAGACCACAGCGGTGTCGAACAACTTCCGGCTTCGCTTCTTCGACCAGGCCAGTCACGGCGCCGACTACATCCGGGTGTACGTGACCAAGCAGGGCTTCAACTCCGCCACCCAACCACTCGGCTGGGGCAACCTGGAGTTGGCGGGCCAGATCGGCAACACCCCGGCCTCGCAGTGGAACCAGGACACCGGCGGTGTCTCCATCCAGATCCCGGTCAGCGCACCGGGCCGCACCGGACGGCACATCGTCTACACCGTCTGGCAGGCCAGCCACCTGGACCAGTCGTACTATCTGTGCAGCGACGTCGACTTCGGCGGCGGGTCGACCACCCCACCGCCCACCACGCCCCCGCCGACGACCCCACCCCCGACGACGCCCCCGCCGACCACGCCCCCGCCCAGCACCCCGCCGCCGGCGGGTGCCTGCACGGCGACGTACCAGGTGACCGGCCAGTGGTCCGGTGGCTTCCAGGCCGACGTGAAGGTGACCGCCGGCGGTTCACCGACCCGGGGTTGGTCGGTGAGCTGGAACTACAACAACGGCCAGCAGGTCACCTCGTCGTGGAACGCGACGGTCAGCACCAACGGCACGCTCGTCACCGCACGTAACGTCAACCACAACGGCAACCTCGCCGCCGGCGCGAGCACCACGTTCGGATTCCTCGGCTCGTGGAACGGCAGCAACCCGGTTCCGCTGGTCTCCTGTACGACGACCAGTTGATCCCCGTCCGGCACCGCTCCCGGGCGGGGGTCCGGCGCCGGACGGTGGAAATGCGGTGGTGCCCGGCGATCCGTCCGGGCACCATCGCCGCATGATCGACATCCGGGTGCTCACCCCCGACGACTGGCCCACCTGGCGCGAGCTGCGATTGGCCGCCCTCGCCGAGGCACCGGAAGCGTTCGGCTCCCGGCTCGCCGACTGGCAGCGACCGCCTGGTGAACGAGGTGGCCCGCTGGGCCCAGGAGCGCGGCGCCGAGCGGCTACGACTATCCGTCAGGACGGACAACACGCACGCGAAGGCCCTCTACCAGCGCGCCGGCTTCCGCCTGACCGACGAGCCAGGTGACCTCATGCCCGACGGCGTACGCCGAGAACAGATCATGCTCCGCCCCCTCCCACCACCAGCACACCCCACCCCGTCACGCTGAGCAAACCGCCCCCGCCACCTCCGTGCCGCCTCGTCGCCCCCGCGCCCCTCGTCGATCAAGGAGTTGTGGTGGGCAACAAAACGCCTAGAAAGTGTCAGACCGGGCACCACAACTCCATGATCGACACGTCCAGGCAGCCAGCGCGCCGATCTTGCACTTTCGGTTGCCGCTTAGCGGCTTATGCCCCTTTCGTCGCAGCAGAAAGTGCAAGATCGCGGGGGCGCGAGCGCGGGCCGGGGCGGGGGGACTTAGGCAACGGCGGGCGGAAGGCTGGGGGTGGGGCCCGTCAGACCAGGCAGTTGACGATTTCGGCTATTGAGCGGCGGCGGCCGGTGTAGAACGGGACCTCTTCGCGGACGTGTCGGCGGGCGCTGGAGGCGCGGAGGTCGCGCATCAGGTCGACGATCCGGTGCAGTTCGTCGCCCTCGAAGGCGAGCATCCACTCGTAGTCGCCGAGAGCGAACGAGGCGACGGTGTTGGCCCGTACGTCCGGGTAGCCGCGGGCCATCTTGCCGTGCTCGGCGAGCATCTCGCGCCGCTCGGCGTCGGGCAGGAGGTACCACTCGTAGGAGCGGACGAACGGGTACACGCAGATGTAGGGCCGGGCCTCCTCGCCGGCCAGGAACGCCGGGATGTGGCTCTTGTTGAACTCGGCCGGCCGGTGCAGTGCCATCTGGGACCACACCGGGGTCAGCGCCCGGCCCAACGTGGTGCGGCGGAAGCGCAGGTACGCGTCCTGGAGGGCGTCGGGGGACGCGGAGTGCCACCAGATCATCACGTCCGCGTCGGCGCGCAGCCCGGAGACGTCGTAGACGCCTCGGACGACGACGTCCTTGCCGGCCAGTTCGTCGAAGAGGGACTCCACCTCGCCGGTGACGTTGTCCCGCAGCGACGGCAGCGGGGAGCTGGCCCGGAACACCGACCACATGGTGTAGCGGATGCTGTCGTTCAGCTCCCGCAACCGGGCCGCGTTGGTCTGCTCGGTCATCTCGCCGATCCTCCCAGTGCTGTGATGATCTCTTCGGCCGCCGTCTCGCCGGAGCGGACGCAGACCGGGATGCCGACGCCGTCGTAACCGGCGCCGGCGAGGACCAGTGTGGGGTGCGCGGCCCGCAGTGCCGTCCTGGCGGCGGCGAGCCGGTCGGCGTGCCCCGGCGTGTACTGCGGTAGCGCACCTCCCCACCGCTGCACGTGCCCGTCGACCGGGGCGGGCAGCGGGGTGCCGAGGACCGCCGACAGCTCGCGGTGCACGGTGGCCGCCAGGTCCGCGTCGGGTTGCTGCAGGTGTGCCTCTTCGCCGTACCGGCCCACCGAGGCGCGCACCACTGCCAACCCGTCCGGCCGGCGCAGGTGCCCCCACTTGGTGGTGAAGAAGGTCGCCGCCTTGATCAGCAGGCCCTCGGTGCTCGGCACCAGGAAGCCGGACAGCTCGGGCAGTGGCGGCTGCGGCAACGCCATGGTGACCAGGGCGACGCTCGCGTAGTCCAGTTCACCGACGCCCGCCGCCACCTCCGGGGCGGGGCCGGCGAGCAGTCGCGCCGCCGGTCGCGCCGGCACCGCCAGCACCACGGCGTCCACGTCGACCAGCTCCGCATCGCGGGTACTGCCGACGGTGAGCCGCCAACCGGTCGTGGTCGCTGTCAACTCGCGCACGGCGGCGTCCCGCCGCACCGTCGCGCCGCTGGCCGTCACCGCCGCCTCGACAAGCGTGCCCAGCCCACCGGCGAGGGTGCCGAAGACCGGGGCGCCGGGCGCGCGCGGCGCGGCGGCCTGCGCGGCCCGGACCGCGCCGACCAGGGTGTGTTCCACCCGGGCCGTGCGGGCCAGCGCCGGCATCGTGGTTACCAGACTGAGGTCGTCGGCGCGGCCCGCGTACACGCCGCCGAGCATCGGGTCGACCAGCCGCTCGACCACCTCGTCGCCGAAGCGGGACCGGACCAGCGCACCCACCGAGACGTCCGCGTCGGGCCCGACCAGCGGCCGACCGCCGTCGGCGTCGGCGTCCGCGGCCGGCCGCGCGACGGTGGCCACCCGGTCCAGATCCCCGGGTACGCCCACCAGGGTGCCGCCCGGGATGGCGCGCAGCCCTCCGTCGATGACCAGCGCGGCCTGCCCCACTGTGGGGTGCACGATCCTGTCGGCCAGCCCGAGCCGGCGGGCCAACGCCACCGCCGCACTCTCGGCGCCGGTCGGGTCGCGCATCAGGAACGACTCCGCGCCGAACTCCACCTGCTGGCCGGCAAGCTGCCCGGTGCGCAGCTTGCCGCCCAGCGCGCCGGACTGCTCGTACACGGTGATCTCGGTGCCGGCCGGCGCGCGGTCGCGGAGGCGGACCGCGGCGGCCAGCCCGGCGATTCCGCCGCCCACCACCGCCACCCGCCATCGCTGCCGCGTCACCGGTCAGCCCTGGTCGGCCCGGCGGCTGGACAGTTCGTGCACCAGCGCGACCACCCGGGTCAGTACCTCCGGGTCGATCTCCGGCAGCACCCCGTGACCGAGGTTGAACACGTGCCCGGGGGCGGCCCGGCCCTGCTCCAGGATGCGGCGCACCTCGGCCTCGACGGCCGGCCACGGCGCGAGCAGCACAGTCGGGTCCAGGTTGCCCTGCACCGCCTTGTCCGCGCCGATCCGGCCGGTGGCCACGTCCAGCGGGGTACGCCAGTCGACGCCGACCACGTCCGCGCCGGCCTCGCCCATCGCACCGAGCAGCTCGGCGGTGCCCACCCCGAAGTGGATGCGCGGCACCCCGGCGGTGCTCAGCCCGCTCAGCACGGCGGTCGAGTGCGGCAGTACGAAGCGGCGGTAGTCGGCCTCGGAGAGCGCGCCGGCCCACGAGTCGAAGAGCTGCACGGCGGAGACGCCCGCGTCGATCTGCACCCGGAGGAAGGCCAACGTGATCTCGGCCAGCCGGCCGCAGAGCGCGTGCCACAACTCGGGGTCGCCGTACATCAGGGCCTTGGTCTTCGCGTGGGTACGCGACGGCCCGCCCTCGACCAGGTAGCTGGCGAGCGTGAACGGCGCACCGGCGAAGCCGATCAGCGGGGTGTCTCCCAGCTCGACGACAAGCTGTCGGACTGCCTCGTCCACGTACGAGACGTCGTCGCGGGTGATCAGGCGGATCCGTTCCACGTCGGCGGCGGTGCGGATCGGCTCGGCGACCACCGGACCGGTGCCCGGCACGATGTCCAGGTCGACCCCGGCGGCGGCGACGGGCACCACGATGTCGCTGAACAGGATCGCCGCGTCCACGCCGTGTCGGCGCACCGGCTGGAGGGTGATCTCGGTGACCAGGTCCGGTCGACGGCAGGACTCCAGCATCGGCACGCTCGCCCGGATCTGCCGGTATTCCGGCAGCGAGCGGCCGGCCTGGCGCATGAACCAGACCGGGGTGTGCGGAACGGGCCGACGTCGGCAGGCCCTGATGAAGGGCGAGTCGGCCGGTCCGCCGGGGCGGGAATCTCCGTCTCGGGCGACAGTGCCCGTGGTGTCCGTGGTCATCGCCGCAATCGTGCCACGCCCACCACCCCCGATCGGGTGGGGGTGAGAGGAAGGGCACCGTTCCTTACGTCCGGCGCCCTTCACGAGCGTCGGCGCGCCGTCGAAGCGGGCGACGGACTGCGGCATAGGCTGCCCGCATGGCCCCCCCGATCGCGCTCCCGGAGACGTTCGCCCGCGCGGTGACCGGGCTGCGGTCGGCCGCCCCCCGACCGGAGATCACCCTGGAGGAGGTCGGCGCCCCCCAGCGGTTGGCCCCGTACACGTTCGCGCTCGCCGCGACGGTGCTGCGCGACGACGACGAGGTGGCCACCGGCCGGCTGATCCTGCTGCACAACCCGGTCGGACACGAGGCGTGGCAGGGCACCCTGCGGCTGGTGACCTACGTGACCGCCGAGTTGGAGGTCGACCTGGCCGCCGACCCGCTGCTGCCGGGCGTGGGCTGGACGTGGCTGACCGACGCGCTGGACGCCCAGGACGCCGGCTACCGGGCCATCGGCGGGACGGTGACGCAGACCATGTCGACCCGGTTCGGCGACCTCGCCGGGCCGCCGACGATCGGTGACATCGAGATCCGCGCGTCCTGGACGCCCGTCGACGACGATCTGACCCCCCACCTGCTCGGCTGGTGCGCGCTGCTCGCCTCCACCGCCGGCCTCCCCCCGCCGGGCGTGACAGCCCTCTCCGACCGCCGTCCGGCCGGCGCAGCCTGACGGTCGGCATCCGCACTGACACTTCGCGGACACCTCTTTGACACACGCCGGACCGGCTGCACCCGTCGGATCTCCGCGCGCACTAGGGTTGGCAGGTGACCGACGAACCACCCCTGCGCCGTCGGCCCACCGAAGACCTTCCGGGAAACGCACCCCAGCACCCGCCGTCGGCCCAGCCGCAGCCGGCGGGCGAGGGGGCCGACCCGGCCGACGGTGGGCCAGTTCCGCTGATCGCCCCGCGTGACGGCACCCCCGATCCGGTGGCCGCCCCGGCCGAGCTGGCCGAGGTGGTGGCCCGCTTCGCGGCGGGCACCGGCCCGGTCGCCCTGGACGCCGAGCGGGCTTCCGGCTACCGCTACAGCCAGCGCGCGTACCTGGTGCAGTTGCGCCGGGCCGGTGCGGGCACGGCGCTCATCGACCCGCTGCCCCTGCCCGACCTCAGCGCGCTGGACGCGGTGATCGGCGAGGCCGAGTGGGTCCTCCACGCGGCCAGCCAGGATCTGCCCTGTCTGGCCGAGGTGGGGTTGCGTCCGCGCCGACTGTTCGACACCGAGCTGGCGGCTCGGCTGGCCGGCTTCGAACGCGTCGGGCTGGCCGCGCTCACCGAACAGTTGCTCGGGTTCACCCTGGAGAAGCACCACTCGGCGGCCGACTGGTCGAGCCGACCGCTGCCCGAGTCGTGGTTGACGTACGCCGCTCTGGACGTGGAGCTGCTCACCGACCTGCGGGACGCGCTGGACGCCGAGTTGACCAGGCAGGGCAAGTCGGCCTGGGCCGCTGAGGAGTTCGCCGCGCTGGTCCGCACCGGGGCACGTCCGCCCCGGGTCCGCGCGGAGCCGTGGCGGCGCACCTCGGGCATCCACCGGCTGCGGGGGGCGCGGGCTCAGGCCCGGGTCCGGTCGATGTGGTACGCCCGGGACCAGATCGCGTCCCGGCGGGACGCCGCTCCCGGTCGGGTGCTTCCCGACTCGGCGATCATCGCCGCGGCGGAGCTGGACCCGAAGGACGAGAAGACCCTGCTGACCCTGCCCGGTTTCGGCGGCCGGTCGGTCCGTCGGCTGGCCCGCACCTGGTTGGCCGCGCTCGACGACGCCCGGCAACTGCCGGAGGATTCCCTGCCGGTCTCGCCGGCGGTGGAGGGTCCGCCCCCGCCACACCGGTGGGCCGAACGGGACCCGGTGGCGGCCGGTCGGCTGGCCCGCTGCCGGGAGGTGGTGGTCCGCATCGCCGGTGAGCACAACCTTCCGCCGGAAAACCTGATCACTCCGGATTCGGTCCGCCGGCTGGCCTGGACCCCACCGGAGGAGATCACCGAGGCGTCGGTGGCGGAGACCCTGCGCGGCCTCAACGCCCGCGAGTGGCAGATCGGCCTTCTCAACCCCGACCTGACCGAAGCCCTGGCCCCTTCCCCCACTCCCACCCCGCCCCTCCCCTGACCCACGGGGTGTGGGGTGGGCCACAGCCGGGGGTCGGGACGGGGTTGGTTACTGGCAAGTAGCATCCGAGGGGACGTGCCCCTCGGCTAGGAGGCTCAAGTGCCCCGTGAAGTTCGCGACGTCGTCTTCGTCGACGGCGTCCGTACCCCGTTCGGCAAGGCGGGTGGCATGTACGCCAACACCCGCGCCGACGACCTGGTGATCCGCTGCATCCGGGAACTGCTGCGTCGCAACCCGCAGCTGCCCCCCGAGCGGGTCGAGGAGGTCGCCATCGCGGCCACCACCCAGATCGGTGACCAGGGCCTCACCATCGGCCGCACCGCCGCCCTGCTGGCCGGGCTACCCAAGACCGTTCCCGGCTTCGCCATCGACCGGATGTGCGCGGGGGCGATGACCGCCGTCACCACGGTGGCCAGCGGCATCGCCATGGGCGCCTACGACATCGCCATCGCCGGTGGCGTCGAGCACATGGGCCGCCACCCGATGGGTGAGGGCGTCGACCCCAACCCGCGCATCATCGCGGAGAAGCTGGTCGACCCGTCCGCGCTGGTGATGGGCTCCACGGCGGAGAACCTGCACGACCTGGTCCCGCACATCACCAAGGCACGCACCGACGCGTTCGCGCTCGCCTCGCAGCAGAAGACCGCCAAGGCGTACGCCAACGGCAAGCTCCAGGACGACCTCGTGCCGATGTCGATCCGCGACGCCGAGGGCGGCTGGGGTCTGGCCACTGTGGACGAGGCCCCCCGGGACACCTCGATCGAGAAGCTGGCCACCCTGAAGACCCCGTTCCGCCCGCACGGCAAGGTCACCGCCGGCAACGCGGCGGGCCTGAACGACGGCGCCACAGCGAGTCTGCTGGCCGACGAGGCCACCGCCCGCGAGCTGGGTCTGCCGGTCGCCATGCGCCTGGTGTCGTTCGGCTTCGTCGGTGTCGAGCCGGAGGTGATGGGCGTCGGCCCGATCCCGTCGACGGAGAAGGCGCTGCGCCTCGCCGGGCTCAGCATCGACGACATCGGCCTGTTCGAGCTGAACGAGGCGTTCGCCGTGCAGGTGCTCGCCTTCCTCGACCACTTCGGCATCGCCGACGACGACGCCCGGGTCAACCAGTGGGGCGGCGCGATCGCCATCGGCCACCCCCTCGCCTCCTCCGGCGTGCGGCTGATGACGCAACTGGCCCGCCAGTTCGCCGAGCACCCCGAGGTCCGCTACGGCGTCACCGCGATGTGCATCGGCATCGGCATGGGCGGCACTGTCATCTGGGAGAACCCGCACTGGGAGGGTGGCAACAAGTGAAGGCACCGAACGAGGTCGTCACCCGGGCGCTGCTGCGCCAGGTGAACGTGCCGGGCCTGGACCGGCCCGCCGCCCTGATCACACTCGACAACGGCTTCGACCACACCAAGCCGAACACCTTCGGCCCGGGTGGGCTGGCCAGCCTGGACGAGGCCATCACCGCCGCGCTCGCCGCCGACCCGGCGTTCATCGCGGTCACCGGCAAGCCGTACATCTTCTGCGTGGGCGCGGACATCGTCGGCCTGCCGCAGCTCGCCGACCGCGCGCAGGCGCTGGAGATCGGCCGGCTGGGCCACCGGGTCTTCGCCCGGCTCAAGGACAGCACCGTCCCCACCTTCGCCTTCGTCAACGGCGCGGCGATGGGCGGTGGCCTGGAGCTGGCGCTGCACTGCCACTACCGGACGCTGTCCGGCGGCGCGGCGGCTCTGGCGTTGCCCGAGGTCTCCCTCGGTCTGGTGCCCGGATGGGGCGGCACCCAACTGCTGCCGAACCTGATCGGCATCCCCGCCGCGACGCAGGTGATCATTCAGAACCCGCTGATGCAGAACAAGATGCTCAAGCCGAAGCAGGCCGCCGAGCTGGGCATCGCGGACGTCCTGCTGGAGCCGGCGGACTTCCTGGAGCGGTCCCTGGAGTGGGCGGCCGGTGTCGTCCGGGGTCAGGTCACTGTGACCCGACCCGAGGTCGACAAGGACATGTGGGCGGGCGTGCTCTACTTCGCCCGGGAGACGCTCAACCAGCGGCTGCACGGCGCGGTCCCGGCCGCGTACAAGGCTCTGGACCTGCTGGAGTCGGCGAAGGACACTGATTTCGCCGCCGGCACCGCGGCCGAGGACGAGGCCCTCGCGGATCTGGTCTTCTCCGAGGAGCTGCGCAGCGGCCTGTACGCGTTCGACCTGGTGCAACGGCGGGCCAAGCGCCCGGCCGGCGCACCGGACAAGGGCCTGGCGAGGACGATCACCAAGGTCGGCATCGTCGGCGCGGGTCTGATGGCCAGCCAGTTGGCGCTGCTGTTCGCCCGCCGCCTCCAGGTGCCGGTGGTGCTGACCGACCTCGACCAGTCCCGGGTCGACAAGGGCGTCGGCTACGTGCACACCCAGATCGAGAAGGCCGTCACCAAGGGCCGGATGGACAAGGGCACCGCCGCCAAGCTGTACGGCCTGGTCAGCGGCACGACGAAGGCAGAGGCCTTCACCGCGTCGACGCCGGGCCAGCTCACTTCGTTCGCTGACTGTGACTTCGTCATCGAGGCGGTCTTCGAGGACCTGGGCGTCAAGAAGCAGGTCTGGGCCGAGCTGGAGAAGATCGTCTCCCCGGAGGCGGTGCTCGCCACCAACACCAGCTCGTTGTCGATCACCGAGATGGCCGCCGAGTTGGCGCACCCGGAGCGGGTCGTCGGCTTCCACTTCTTCAACCCGGTGGCGGTGCTGCCGCTGTTGGAGATCGTCCGGGGCGAGCGCACCGACGACGTCACCCTGGCGACCGCGTTCGCGGTGGGCAAGCAGCTCAAGAAGTCGAGCGTGCTGGTCAAGGACGCCCCGGCATTCGTGGTGAACCGGCTGCTCACCCGCTTCCTGGGCACCGTCTTCGCCGCCGTCGACGCCGGCACCCCGCTGGACGTGGCGAACAGCGCACTGGACCCGCTGGGCCTGCCGATGCGTCCGCTCGCCCTGCTCCAGTTGGTCGGGCCGGCAGTCGCGTACCACGTGGGCGGGACCCTGCACGCCTCGTACCCGGACCGGTTCGGGGTCAGCGAGAACCTCAAGCGGATCGCCGACTCCGGTCGGCCGATCGTTGTCGACGACCAGGTCAACGAGGAGGTCGCCAAGCTGCTCGTGGTCGGTGACCAGCCGCTGACCGCCGAGCAGGTACGCCAGAACGCGCTCGACGCGCTCGCGCAGGAGATCCGGCTGATGCTGGACGAGGGTGTGGTCGCCGAGGCGCAGGACATCGACCTGTGCATGATCCTGGGTGCCGGTTGGCCGTTCCACCTGGGTGGCGTGACGCCGTACCTGGACCGGACCGGCACGTCCGAGCGGGTCACCGGCCAGCGGTTCCTGCCGCGCGGTGCGGCGAGCCTGCCGGCCTGACGAGTTCGCAGCGCCACCGTCGCGGTGGTCGGACCGTCCTTCGAGGACGGACCGGCCACCGCGACCGTTTGTGATCAGGTGACCGTCGGATGCGGCTCTACGCAGGGGCAACGGCGGTTCACGTACCGGGTTAGGATCACGCGTTCTGCACCCCCATCTTGGAGCTGACTGATGTCCCAGCCGCCGGCCAATCCCTACGGCCCGCCGCACGATTCCCCCGACCCGTCGCAGCAGCCGGGCCAGCAGCCTGGCGGTTGGCCGCCGCCGCAGCAGCAGCAGGGACAACCGCAGCAGCCGGGCGGTTACCCGCCCGCACAGCCGGGTCAGCCGTACGCGCAGCAGGGTTTCCCGCCCGCGCAGCCCGGTTTCCCGCCGGCCCAGCCCGGTCAGCCGTACGGTGACCCGAACTTCGCCGGCGGCCCGCCTCCGGCGAAGAAGTCGAAGGTCGGCAAGATCGTTCTGATCGTGTTGGCAGTGGTGCTGGTGCTCTGCGTCGGCGGCGCGGCGATCATCTGGGCCGTCGCCAAGGGCCCGGTGAATGAGGCGCTCGACGCCACGAAGACCCGGGTGGTCGCACCGGCCACCCTCGCCGGCCGGCCGAAGCTCACCAACCCGGAGCTGCAGACCGCCGCCGACGAGCTGGTGCGCGGGATGAAGTCGGCGGCGAAGAACCAGACGAGCACCGTCGGTGCCTTCTACGGCGACCCGACCAAGCAGGACCTCGTCATGATCGCCGGCGTGTCCGCGCTGCTGACGGACCCGAAGAAGGAGCTCGACGCCTACGTCGACGGGCTGCGCAAGCAGTTGACAGTGAGCGAGATGACCGCCGTCGACGCCGGCCCGCTCGGCGGTGAGGCGCGCTGCGGCGACGGCAAGGCCGAGACCGTGCCGCTGGGCATCTGCGTCTGGGCCGACCGGGGCAGCCTGGGCATGGTGGTCATGTACTTCAAGTCCGCCGACCAGGCGAAGGCCGAGTTCACCGCGATCCGGGGCCAGGTCGAGCAGCAGTCCTGATCGGTACGAGACCGGGCCCCGACCACCTGCTGGTGGCCGGGGCCCGGTGCCGTACGTCGACGGTCAGGCCGGTTCGGCAACCTCCGACGTGGCAGGCGCCGCTGCCGCGGCCCGCGCTGCCGCCGCGGCCTCCCGCTCGGCGGCGTTGCCGAGTACGCAGAACTCGTTGCCCTCCGGGTCGGCTAGCACCACCCACCCTCCGCCGGTCGGGCTGACGCGGTCGGCGACGAGCGTCGCGCCGACGCCGAGCAGTCGCTCGACCTCCTCGGCCCGGGTCCGGTCAGCGGGTTGCAGGTCCAGGTGCAGCCGGTTCTTCACCGACTTGCCCTCGGGCACCGCGATGAAGAGCACCTCCGGGCCACCCGGCGGCAGGAGCATCGCCTCCGGGTCGCCGGGAAAGTCGTCGGGCTGCCGGGGGCAGTCGAAGACCTGCGACCAGAAGCCCGCCAGGGCGTACGTGTCGGCACAGTCGATGCTGATGTTGTGGATCGTCGAACTCACAGTAAACCTCCAGAGTGGTGACGTGGTGCTGCCCTGGTCCGGGCGAACCCCGTTCAGCCAGCGGGCACCACGGTGCCGGGCACCGCCGGCGCGTCCGCCGACGGCAGGGTGACGGTCACCTCCAGGCCACCGCCGGGCTGTGCGACCACCCGAACGGTGCCGCCGTGCGCGGTGCACACCGCCCGGACGATGGACAACCCCAGACCGGAGCCACGGGCGCCGGTACGCTCCCGGCCACCACGGCGGAACGGCTCGAACAGGCCCGGCACGTCGGCCTGGTCCACCTCGAAACCGGTGTTCCCCACCACCAGCCAGGACCGGTCGCCGTCGGTGCCGGTACGCACCCAGAGCCGCCCGTGCAGATGGTTGTAGCGGACCGCGTTCTCGATGAGGTTCCCGGCCAACCGGTCGAGCAGACCCGGGTCGCCGACGACCGGCGCGGACTCCAGCGACGTCTGCACCCGCAGGCCGATCCGTTCCACCTCGCGACGCATCGCCGACAGCGCGTTCACAGTCCCCGCGGCCAGATCACACTCGGTCCGCCGGCCCAACTGCCGCCCGGCCTGCGCCTCACTGCGGGCCAGCACCAACAACGCGTCCACCAGGCCGTTGGCCCGCTCGGAGGCGTCGCGGACCACTGTCGCCATCCGGCGGTACTCGGCGGCGTCCGCGTCGCCGTCGCTGAGCGTCACGTCGATCTCGGTCCGCATCACGGCGAGCGGCGTCCGCAACTCGTGCGAGGCGTTCGCCACGAAACGCTTCTGCGCCTCGAACGCGGACGCGATCCGGTCCAGCATGGCGTCGAACGTCTTGGCCAGCTCGGCCACCTCGTCGTCGGCGCCCGCGTAACCGATCCGCTGGTCCAGGGTCGCCTCACCGAGGCGCTGTGCGGTCGCGGTGACCTGGTGCAGGGGGCGCAGCGCCCGACCGGCCACCGCGTACGCGCCGGCCACCCCGACGACGCTGATCGCCAACAGCGCGACCAGCCCCTTGGCCAGCAGCTCCCCGGAGGCGGCATCGACCAACTGCTGCTGCCACTCGGCGGCGTCCATCTTGCGGCCGTCGGAGAGCGACACGATCGTCCCGGGCACCAGCTCGTCGGTGGGTCGCAGCGCGTCGCGGACCAGCAGCCAGGCCAGCACCACGAGGATCGCTCCGGCCCCGACCAGCAGCACACCGTTGAGCAGCGTCAACCGCAACCGCAGGGTCGGCCGCAGCCGGCGACTCATGCCCCCACCTCGGCCGTGCGGTACCCCGCGCCCACCACCGTCTCGATCAGTGGCGGGTCACCGAGCTTCTTTCGCAGCGTCATGACGGTGACCCGGACGATGGTGGTGAACGGGTCGGTGTTCGCGTCCCAGACCCGTTCCAGCAGTTCCTCACTGGAGACCACCGCGCCCCGCGCCTTGAGCAGTTCGCTGAGCACCCCGAACTCCTTGTTGGTGAGGTCCATCGGCACACCGGCGCGGGTGGCCACCCGGCGGGCCGGGTCGAGCACCAGGTCGGCCAGTTCGAGCACCGGTGGCGCGGCCGGTGTCGCCCGACGGCCCAGCGCCTGCACCCGGGCGACCAACTCGTCGAACGCGAACGGTTTGGGCAGATAGTCGTCAGCTCCGAGCTGCAACCCCTCCACCCGGTCGGCCACCGTTCCGCTGGCGGTCAGCATCAGCACCCGGGTCAACGCCCCGGAGGCCGCCAGGTCGGCGCAGATCTGGTCACCGTGTACGCCGGGCAGGTCGCGGTCGAGCACCACGACGTCGTACCGGGTGACGAATGCCGCCTCGTGGCCGGCGTCGCCGTCGTACGCCACGTCGACCGCCATCCCCCGCTTACGTAACCCGCGCGCGATCGCGTCGGCGAGGTTGCGCTCGTCCTCGACCACCAGTACCCGCATCCCGGCCTCCTCGCTGCTGACCACCGACAACCTAGTGCCGGCCGGCAACAATCGTCCCTCGCCGTCCGCGCCGGGCGGCGTTGCGGGCCAGCGCGGCGTACGCGATGCTGGCCGGCGGCACCGAGCGACGGACGGACCTGGCATGACCACCACCGCACCACCCACCCGGCGGGACATCGCCTACCGGGGTTTCCACCTGCCGGCCGACACGACGGCCGGGAGCGGCGACGGCGTGCGCGCCGGTGGCCGAGGGCTCGCCCTCGACGACGTCGCCGCGCGGGGCACCTGGACCTCGCCGCCGGTGCCGGTCGGCTTCGCCGTCGCCGAGGTGGTGCCGTCCTGGACGGCGGACACCCCGGACGGCTGCTGGATCGAGGTGGACCTGCGTGGCTGGCACGACGACGCGCCGCGCACCGACTGGTACCGGCTGGCTCGTTGGGCGGGCGACGACCACGCGGTACGACGCACCTCGGTGCCCGGGCAGCGCGACAGCGCCGCCCGGGTCGACACCGACACCCTGATCGTGACCGGGGCGACGGTCACCGGTTGGCAGGCCCGGGTGACCCTGTACCGGCCCGCCGGCAGCCCCACCGGCCCGGTGCTGCGCAGCATCGGCGCGGTCGCCACCGGACCCACGACCCCCGACCAGTGGTACGCGCCGGAGCCAACCCCGTCCCCCGCCTGGGGGCGGGCGCTGGACGTGCCCCGCTACTCGCAGCGGCTGCACGCCGGCCAGTACCCGCAGTGGGGTGGCGGCGGCGACTCCTGGTGCAGCCCGACCTGCACCTCGATGGTGCTCGCCTACTGGGGTGCCGGGCCGACGCCGGACCGTTTCGCCTGGGTGGAGCCGTCCGGCCCCCGGCCGGTGGTGGTGCACGCCGCCCGGCACTGCTACGACCACGCGTACGCCGGGGCCGGCAACTGGCCGTTCAACACCGCGTACGCCGGTCTGCACGGGGTGGACGCGTTCGTCACCCGACTCCGGTCGCTCGTCGAGGCGGAGGCGTTCGTCGCCGCCGGCATCCCCCTGATCGTCTCGGCCGCGTTCCGGGCCGACGAGGTGCCGGGGCTCGGGTACGACACCGGAGGACACCTGATGGTGCTCGTCGGCTTCACCGCCGACGGTGACCCGGTGCTCAACGACCCGTACGCCCCGGACGACGACGCGGTCCGTCGTACCGTGCCGCGTCGGGGTTTCGAGGCGGTCTGGCAGCGCGGCAGCGGCGGGGTGGCGTACGTGCTGCGACAGTCGTCGGTGCCGCTGCCCCCGCCGCCCGCCCAGGCCAACTGGTGATCAGTCGGCCAGTTTCCAGAGCTGGTAGAAGCCGGTCGCGGGGGCACTGCACACCAGGTAACCGGTGATCGCCTGACACTCACCGGTGGCGTCGGGCAGCACGTCGACGATGCGCACCGTCCCGGCGGCGATGTCCAACTCGCTGACGAGTTCCCCGCCGTCGGGATGCCGACGAATGCCGACGAGCCGGCCGCCGTCACTGAGTTGGTACAGCTCCCACTTGCCCAGGTCGGCCACCTGCCTGCCGGTCAGCGCGTCGACCACGACGTACTGTTCCATCGGGCCGAAGCCACTGATGTTGGCCATCAGCCGGTTCTCGTACGGCCAGCCCCACAACCAGCGGTCACTGCGCCAGCGCACGTCGCCGGTCGCGGGGTCGAGCGCCAGCAACTCGTTGCCACCGGTACGGAGACACACGACGGGTCCGCAGTCCAGCGCGAACTCGACCGGGCCGCTGTCGCGGGTCCAGCGCCTGTCCAACCGGTCCAACCCGTACGCGTTGATCGTGCCCGAGCCCTTGTCGGTGGCCAGCAGCAGGTCGTCGATCAGATCGATGCCCAGCCGTGCACCACCGGGCGGGCGCATCTCGGCGCTGGCCATCGCCGCACCGCTCGTGGCGTCGCGTACCTCGACCGGCCCGTTCGCCTGGTTGAGCACGAGCCGGTCCACCCCGTGCCCGTTGTCCCGGATGCTGACCTCGGCGGTGGTGGGGGGTAGCTGCCAGCGCAGCGTCCCGCAGCACGGGTCGACGGCGCGCAGACTGGTCGGTTCGGTCTCGCCGCCGCTCCGCAGTAGCAGGTTGCCGTCGATCAGCTCCTGGGCGATGCCCGGCTGCTGCCACCGGTACGCCCCGGTCGCCCGGTCGAGCGCGAGGGTGAGTGTGTCCCGACCCTCCGGGCCGATCTCGTACCCGGTGGCCAGCAGCATCCCGGCAAGCGGTCGCACGCCCCAGTACCGGGCCGCCGCCGACAGCGGCGCCTGCCAGACCGGCTCGCCGTCGGGCAGCCGGTACGCGGCCAGCCGCGCCTGCCGTGTCGAGGCGTTGACCGGCTCCATGACCAGGATGAGGTCACCGTCGACCATGACGTCGGACCCGGGCTGGGCCGGCAGCGTCACCGGTGCCCGCCGGGGTGGCGGCACCGCGGCGGCGGCGAGCGTGCCGAGCGCGAGCAGCAGGACCAGCGCGCAGCGCAGCGGGCGACCATGGGCCCGTGGTGGGCGCGGCAACGGGTCAGGGTCCGGGCCGTGCCGCAGCTCGCCGAGGTCGATCACCGAGTCGGTCACCGCGTCAACCTCCACAGCGCTGTGGTGCCGTCGAGACGCTGGCAGAGCAGGACCGGCAGGGACGCCTGGCAGCTGCCGGCGATGCCCGGCAACACGTCGACGATCCGCGTCCGGCCAGCCACCAGGTCGAGTTCGGCGACGACCAACCGACCGCCGTCGCTCCGCCGCGCACCGACGAGCGAATCGTCCGGTCGGAGCACCGGCAGCAGGCTCCACGCACCCAACTCGACCTGGACCTGTCCGGTCGCGGCGTCCCGCACCGTGTACCCCCGGCCGGGCCTGGCCATCAGCAACCGGCCGTAGCGGACATCGGCCAGGTTGTCCTGGCCCGCGTCCGACCAGCGCACCGCGCCGGTGGCGGGATCGAGCACCTGGAGGCCGCCGGTCTGCGGTACCGCGCAGAGCAGGTCACCGCAGGCCAGCACATAGGACACCAGGGTCACGTCGGAGGTCCACAGTGGTTCCAACTCGGCCAGCCCGAAGGCCACCAGTCGGGTGCTGCCGGGCGGGACGAGCAGCAGCAGGTCGTCGACGACCTGCACCCGCTGGTACGCCGACCGGTCACCGGGCAGCGTGTCGACGCTGCGCAGCAACTGCCCGGTGCCGGCGTCGTACACCTGCACCTCGCCCGACGGTTGCAGGAGCACGAACCTGTCGACCTGCCCTCCGGCAGTGAGGTGGTAGGTGGGGCTGGCGGCCGGCGGGACCGGCACCGACCAGAGCACCCGCCCCGTGTCGGGCTCGACCCCGGTCATCGCACCCGACCCGTCCTCCCGGTCGTCGGCCACCAGCAGGCCACCGCCGCTTGTCAGCTGGGGGGCACCGGGCTGCTGCCATCGTTGCCGGCCGGTCGCGCCGTCGAAGGCGGTGGTCTGGAACTGCCGGTTCGGGGCGTTGACCGCCATCGCCAGCACCAACCCCTGCTCGACACGGACTTCCAGGTAGTCGCCGGTGCGGGCCAGCGGCGCCTGCCACCGCCGCCGCACCGCGCCGCCCGTCGGGGCCGGCCGGGCGTACGAGGTCAGGTAACGGGCCCCGTCGGGTGTCGGCGGGTCGACCACGAAGACGCCGTCCCCGGCCAGGTACGCGGTGGCCGTCTGCAACGCCGGGACCACGCTCACCGTCCGCTGCGGTGGCGGTGTGGCGCCGGCCAGCACCACCAGGCTGAACACCAGTACCGCCGCACTGCGCAGCGGCCGACCGGCGGCGCGCGGGCGGCGGACCGGAGGCGCCGACGCGGGCTCGTCCCGGATCTCGCCCAGCTCGATGATCGACATCGACCGTCCTTCCGTCAGCATCAAGGCTGGCCGACGGATCGCCGTGCGGCAAACCGACCGGCAGCGCACCGGGCCGGCAAAAGCGACGGAACCCCGCCTGTACGATGGCGCGTCGTGGCTGTGCCGGTGGTAGACCCTTCGCTGAATTCCCTGACCGACGCCGATCCGGCCGAGGCCGAGTCCACACGGCGGCCTCGACGCCGTCCGGCTCGAGCCGACCTGCTGGCCCTCGGAGCCTATGTGCTGCTGGGCGTCTTCGTCTGCCTCAACTACTGGGGTGACGTCACCAACCGGGTCTCCTCACACCTGCCCACCGATCACAGCTGGTTCGAATGGCTGTTCGCGCACGGCGCGTACTCGGTGCGGCACCTGGAGAACCCGCTGTTCACGGCCCGGCAGAACGCCCCGGACGGGGTGAACATGATGGCCAACACCTCGCTGCTCGGGGTGACCCTGCCGCTGGCCCCGCTGACCATGCTGCTCGGCCCCCAGGTGATGTACGCGCTCTACCTGGGCGCGGCGCTGGCGGCCACCGCCGGCACCGGGTACTGGATGCTCTCCCGCCACCTGGTGCGCTCCCGGGCGGCGGCGTTCGTCGGCGGCGCGTTCCTCGGCTTCGCGCCGGGAATCATCCACCACGCCAACGGCCAACCGAACTTCGTGTCCAACTTCCTGCTCCCGCTGATCGTGGTGCGGGTGCTGACCCTGGGTGAGCCGGGTCGCTGGCGACGCAACGGGCTCGTACTCGGCGCGCTGGTGGCGTACCAGATCTTCATCAACGAGGAGATGCTGCTGCTCACCGCGCTGGCCTGCCTGGTCATCGTGCTGGCGTACGCCGTGCAGCGACCCCGGGCCACCCGGGCCGCCGCCGGCACGTTCCTCGCCGGGCTCGGCGTGGCCGGCGGGTTGGCCCTGGTGCTCACCGCGTACCCGATCTGGTTCCAGTTCAACGGCCCGCAGTCCTACCGAGGGCTCCAGGGTGGCGTGTTCCACAACTGGGGCGAGGACCTGGTCGCCTTCGTCACCTTCGCCCGGGACACCTGGGCCGGTGACCCGGCGGTGGAGAAGACGATCGGTCTGACCGAGCAGAACACCTGGTTCGGTTGGCCGCTGGTGCTGCTCTCGGTGGTGGCTCTGGTGCTCCTCGTCCGCCGCTCGCTTGCCACCCGGATCGTGGCGGTGCTCATCGTGGTGTTCAGCGTGGCCGCGATCGGGCCGTGGGTGCGCTTCGACGGTGTGGAGACCGGCATCCGCGGCCCGTGGTCGTACGTGTCCGACGACCTGCCGCTCGTCGAGATGATGATGCCGACCCGGCTGACGCTCGTGGTCGCCGCAGCGGTGGGCGTCCTGCTGGCGTTGACCTGGGACGCCGCGCACCGGCAGGGGCGTCCGGTGGCCGACCCGCCGCGGGTGCCGGCCCAGCGCGCCGCCGAGGCGGCCCCGGTCGCGGCCCGCCGTCGGTGGCTGCGTCCGGTGGGGTACGCGGCGGTCGTCCTCGCCGTGCTGCCACTCTTCCCGCGGCCGCTGCCCGCCCAGCAGATCGACCCGCCACCGCACTTCATCACCGCGGGCGGCTGGCGGCCGTACGTTCCGGCGGGTCGGACGCTGGTGCCGGTGCCGATCCCGAGCAACGTGCACGGCCTGCCGACGCTGCGCTGGAGTGCGTTGACCGGGCAGGAGTTCCCCGTGCCGGGCGGCTACTTCATCGGGCCGAACGAGCTGGGCGAAGGGGTCTTCGGTGCGCCGAACCGACCGACCAGCTCGCTCATCTACTCCACCATGGACAGCGGTGTGGTCCCGGCGCTCACCGACGAGAACCGCCGCCAGGCCGTCGAGGACCTGCGGTTCTGGCGGGCGTCGGTGGTGGTGCTCGGGGCGCACCCCCGCGAGGCGGTGCTCCGTGAGCTGGTCACCGCCCTGATCGGGCCACCGCAGCGGGTCGACGACGTCTGGGTCTGGGACGTCCGCGCCCTGGTGGGTTAGTCGAGGACCGGCTCAGCCGACGCGGTCCCGGACGTCCCACACCCAACCGCCGTCGACCGCTCGGCCCGGGCCGAGCAGGTCGTCGACAGTGCGGCGGACCGGGTCACCGTGCTCCAACTGCCCGGCGACGACCACGGCGGCCCGCCAGTGCCGCAGGTCCTCCACCGCCTGACGACGGTCGGCGTCGGTGAGCACCGGCACCACTCCGGTCTCGGCCACCTGCCGGAGCAGCACCGACGTGGGCCGGTCCGGCGCGCCCCACCGGGCCGCCGGGTCGTCCGGTCCACTGGGTCCGATGAAGTAACCGCCCGGCGCGGCGAACCCCAGCCCGGTACGCGCCGACCACAGCATCACCGGGCTCCGCCCGGCACCGGTGACCGGGGGCACCGCGACAACCGTCCGGCCGGGCGGCACCAGCGGACGCCAACCGCCGTCGACGACGAACGCCGGCACCGGCGCGACCGGCACCACGCGGATCGGCGTCGGCGTCAGGGGCAGCAACGCGGCGGCCACCGCACCGGCCCACAGCAGCCGCACCGGCAGGCCGCCCGCCACGTTCGTCCCGCGCGCGGCCCGGACCCGGTCCACTGACAGCGCCACCAGCACACCCAGCACCGGTACGCACACCAGCGCGAACCGGGCCGGAACCGCGAGATCGAGCAGCGGCAACGCGCCGACCACCCGGTACGGGCCCGGAATGCCGGTCGCCGCACCGTCCACCCGCAACTCGTCGCCGAGCGACATCAGGGCGAAGACCACGCCGCAGCCGGCCAGCGCCCGGACCAGTGGTCGTCGCCACTGCCAGATCACGATCACCACGGCGAGCACCAGCAGACCCGGGCCGAAGAACGAGTTCTCCTCGGTCGGGTTCGGCGAGAGCAGCCCCGGCAGCCAGTCGTCGCCCAGCACCGTCTGCCGGGCCGACGCGGTGAACGAGGCGACGTCCAACTGGAAGCCCTGCGTGGCGAACGCCATCCCGGCGTAGTGCTGCGGGCCGTGGAACTGGAACCACAGCGGATACGCCAGCGGCACCGCCGCCACGCCGGCCGCCACCGCGAGCCGGCCGAACAGGGCCGGCGCGAGCCGCCGCGCGGCCTGCCGGTCGGCGAGCGCGTAACCCACCGCGAAGACCCCGGCCGCGAGCGCCAGGAAGACGAGCACCTCCTCGCCGATGAAGACCTGCCAGACGAGCAGCAGTCCCAGGCCGACGCCGGGCCGCCACACGTCGGACCGCCTCGTGTCCGACGCCTGCCGGAACACCAGGGCGAGGATCGCGGGCACCAGGAACTGGGCGGCGATGTGCAGATGCGCGCCCGCCTGGGCGATCATGCCCGGGGCGAAGCCACAGATCAGCCCACCCACCACGGCCGCCGCCCGGGTGCCGACCAGCCGGCGACGCAGCAGCACGTACCAGGCGACGGCGGTCCCGGCGAGGCAGCAGACGACCGCCACGCAGAACGCCACCTGTGAGCCGAAGAGCACTGTGACGGGTGTCAACGGAACACCCAGGCCGAGCACCGAGGTGTTCGCCATCAGGTTGACCCCGTCGGGAGCGTTCAACAGGGTGCTGAAGAGCGGGTTCTCCCCCTCCACCACGGCATGCGCCGCGTGGGCCAACATCCACTCGAAGAGGATCTGGTCACCCGCCTGGTGGAAGAGCCGCCAGGGGCGGCCCCACTGCCCGCTGGTCACCAGGACGGCGAGGCCCAGATAGCCGGCCACCACCAGCGCGTCCCGCAGCCAGGACGGCCGGGAGGTGTCGAGAGTCGCCGGGGACGAGGTGTCCGGGGACATCGTCCCGATGGTCATCAGACCGAACGGTCGGTCAGCGCTCGCACGTCCCAGACCCAGACGTCCAACTCCTGGCGGCCCGGGCCGACCAACTCCTCGACGGTACGTCGCAGCGGCTCCGCGTTCTGCTGCCGCACCGGCAGCACCAGGATCGCCGCGTGCCAGTGCCGGAACTCGTCGGTGAAGCGCCGACGCTGCCGGTCGTCCAACTTGGGCGTACGGCCGGTCGTCGCCACCTCCTCCAGCATCTGGCCCACCCCGCTGGGACGACCGCCGAAGCGGCCCGCGTCACCGGTGTTGCCGTTGCGGGGCGCGAGGAAGTAACCGCCGGGGATCTTGAAGTCGAGGTTGGTGGCCGCCGCCCACCGCATGCCGTGCGTGTTGCCCATGCTGGGCACCGGGATCGGCACCAGCGTCTGGTCCGGCCCGACGTACGCCCGCCACCGGTCCGCCGTGATGAAGTCCGGCACCGGCGGCCGGGAGACCATCCGCAGCGGCATCGGTGCGACAGGCAGCAGCGCGAAGGCCAGGCCCGCGGCGGTGAGCACGCGCACGGTACGACGGTCGGCCGGGCGCAGCGCCCAGGCCCGCTCGACGGCCAGCGCCAACAGCAGACCGACCACCACGCTGGTGATCAGTCCGAACCGGGTCGGCACCACCGCGTCCAACAGCGGCAGGTGGACCAACCACTGCCACGGCCCGGTGATCAGCTCGCGGTCCCACCAGGACACCCGCTCGCCCAGGGAGAGCACGGCGAAGAACACACCCGTCACCGCGAGCGCCCGAACGATCAACTCCCGGCGCAGCCAGACGACGATGCCGATGGCGATCATCGACAGACTCCAACCGAAGAAGGCGTTCTCCTCGGAGTAGTTCGGCGCCAGGTTGATGTTGGCGCGCTGGTTGCCGCCGAGGGTGGGCGAGCCCGGGGCGAAGAACGCGGCGATGTCGTTGCCGTAGTCCTGCACCGCGTCACTGAGCCCGTGGTAGGCCATCGGCCCGGCGAACTGCACGTAGAGCGGGTACGCCAGCAGCGCCCCGGCCAGCAGCGCGCAGGTCGCCACGCCGACGCCCAGGGGCCGCCACGCCGCCCGCCACCGGGCCGGCTCCTGCGCCAGGACCGCCAGCAGGAACACCCCGCAGGCCAGCGCCGTGAAGAGCAGGATCTCCTCGTTGATGAACGCCTGCGCGGAAACCAGCAGGGCGAGCAGGGCCCCGTCCCGAACCGGTCTCGTCGAACGGGTCAGCACCAGCGCCCGCCACACGATGAACGGCAGCAGGAACTGGCTGATGATGTTCGGATGCCAACTGGCGTGCGAGAGCATCGCCGGGGAGAACCCGCAGAACCAGCCGCCGACCGCCGCCGCCAGCGGGGTACGCACCAGGTGGCGGGAGAGCATCAGGTACCAGGCCATGGCGGTGCCGGCGAGGCCGAGCGTGACAAGCACCACGAAGGAGACCGCCGGCCCGAACAACAGCGTCACCGGGACCATCGGGATGCCCAGCGCCAGCACGGCCGTGTTGGCCATCAGGTTGACGCCGTCCGGGTAGTTGAACTGCTCGGTGTAGAACGGGAACTCGCCGTGCAGCACCACGCGTACCGAGTGGGCGAGGAAGAACTGCACCTGAGCCGGGTCGCCGGTGTAGAGCGAGGCCACCCGGCCGGACGGGTCCAGCCAGATCCGGCTGGTCACCCAGAGCGCGGCGAGCAGGAACAGCCCGCCCACCGCCAGATGCTGCCGACGACGGGTCCACCGACGCCACCGGGCCGGCGTCGCGCCGTCCGTCGACGCCGCAGGCTCGGCCGGCGCTGCGGGCTCAGACGGCGCTGCGGTCTCGGCTGGCGCTGCGGGCTCAGACGGTGCCCCAGGCCCGGCCGGCGCTTCGGGCTCGGCTGGGGCTTCGGGCTCGGCCGGCGCTTCGGGCTCGGCCGGTGTCGTGGTGGGGACGGTCAGCGCGGGTGGGCCGGCGAACATACCGACCGGTGTGCGGTAGCTCACCAGCTCGGCGGAGTCGGGTGCCGCCTCCGTGTGCGGCGCGGGCAGGGCGCGGGACTCGGCAGGCGTCACAGTCGGCGGAGTCTACCGGAGCAACCAAAACGCCCTAAACCCCCGGTACGGTCCACTGTGGTCGGTCAAGGGCCGGCCAACTGAGGCGGCGCACCGGACATCTCGTACTATGGCGCTTTCCGACAGCGACGGCGAGGCGATCGGGGGCGGGCCAGGTGACTCCAGGCCGTCGGTACGGCAGGGCGCTTCCCGTCCTGCTCAGTGCGCTGCTGGCCAGCACAGCCTGCGGTCCGGTAGCCGAGCGGAAACCGCAGGACCTCCGGGTCGGGTACGACAGCCTGGACGGCACGCTGGCGGTGTGGCCGCCCCGCGGCGACCTCTCCGGGGACGCCACGGCGACGTCGGCGGTCACCACGGCGGTCCGCGACTGGCGGTCCCCGGCCGACGACCGCGCGCACCTGCCCTCGTCCGGCATCCTCTTCTCCGGCCGGGTCGACGGCGCCCCGGTGGCGCTGGTGGCCGCCGACGTGCCCGGCGAGAGCGCGTCCTGGCTGCTGCAACTGACCCGCGAGGGCGACCGGTACGCGGTGACCCGCGCCACCGAGTACACCGACCCGGGTTACCTCGTCTACTCCGACGTGCTGCCGGTACAGACGGCCGGCGGCCGGCGCTACCTGGTCTCGGCCCGGGTGCAGACCCTCCTCGGGCCACAGGACCGGACACTGGCCGTCGCGGACGGCCTCAGCGCACCAGTGAACGTGCCCTCCTGCACTGCCGTCGCGGTGACCGCGACCCTGCGAACCACCGAGTCGCTGCCCCGTGGGCGGGCCGCCGACCGGCTCCTCGACCTGGGCACCGGCACCACCGACCCCCGCTACCCGCTGGTTCGCGACGAGTCCGGCACGGGCCGGCGGGCGCTCACCGGCCTGGACACCTGCGTGCTGGCCGGCGACCGGGGCCCGTTCGGCAGCATCCCGCGCCGGATCGGGGACCGGGACGCCCCCCGCTCGGTGCCCACCTCCTGGCCGATGGCGAAACTCACCGTGCGCAGCCTCGGCGAGGTAGCCCTCGGCGGCGGCGAGCCGGCCGAGTTGCAGCAGCTCAGCTGGGACACCGACGCCGGCGCGATGACCGCGGTGATCTATCGACCGGCCGACGGGAGCGCGCCGGTGGTCTCACCCGCCGACCGGGCCACCCCGTTGCAGGCGTACCAACTGCCGGTGCCCGGTCAGCCGCTCGTGGTGCTCAGCTGGCGGGCCACCCGGGACAGCTCCCTGTCCGTGCCACCGGGAACTCCCCTGCTCGTCGAACGGCCAGGCCTGGCGGTCGTCCCCACCCCGTCCCGTTCCCAGACCTACAGCCTCGCCAACACCGACAAGACCCACTACCGCTCAATCTCCCCCCACTAGCCCCCGCGCCCCCCGCCCCACCCTGCGCCCCACTCGTCGATCTTGCACTTTCTGTGGTGACAAATCGGGCTCAAGCGGCGTTACGTCGACCGAAAGTGCAAGATCGGCGGGCCGGGCGGCGGGGTGACGTGCACCAGCCCCTTCCGCCCGGTCGATCAAGGACTTGTGGTGCCCCACAAAAGGGGCTAATCATCAACATCTGCCCACCATTAGTCCTTGATCGACGCGGGCTGGGGCGGTGCGGCGGGGCGCGGCGGGCGGGACGGCCTGACGGGGGCCGGGATGACGCGGGACGGCGGGCACCCCTTCCAGGGGTGCCCGCCGTCTCGTGTTGCCTGTGGTCAGTTCTGTGCGGCCGCGTCGCTGGGGGTGAGGCGGTCCGGGGTGGCGTCCAGGCCGGAGATCCACCCGGTGACGTTGCGGGCCACGTCCTGGGCGGTCAGCCCCAGGTCGGCGAGGATCTGCGCGCGGGTGCCGTGCGGGTGCCAGTCGGCCGGTACGCCCAGGTCCTTGAGCGGCACCCGGACGTCGGCGTCGCGCATCGCCTGGGCGAGCGCGTCGCCCACCCCGCCGACCCGGACGCCGTCCTCGACGCTGACCACGAGCCGGTGGCGGGCGGCCAGGTCGACCAGTTCCGCGGGGACCGGACGCACCCAGCGGGGGTCGACGACGGTGACCCCGTAGCCCTGCTCGGCGACCCGGGCGGCCACCTCCATGCCCAACTGGCCGAAGGAGCCGATGGCGACGAGCAGCACGTCGGTACGGGCGGACTCGGCCAGTACGTCGACGGTGCCGACCCGGCGCAGCGCCGGCAGGTCCGCGGCGACGGCGCCGGTGGGGAAGCGCACCACTGTCGGGCCGTTGTCGACTGCCAACGCCTCGCGCAGTTCCTCGCGCAGCGTGGCGGCGTCGCGGGGGGCGGCGATCCGCAGCCCGGGCACCACCCCGAAGACCGACATGTCCCAGATGCCGTAGTGGCTCGGCCCGTCCGGGCCGGTGATGCCCGCCCGGTCCAGCACGAATGTCACTGGCAGCTTGTGCATCGCCACGTCCAGCAGGACCTGGTCGAAGGCGCGGTTGAGGAAGGTGGCGTAGACCGCTACCACCGGGTGCAGGCCGCCGAGCGCCAGCCCGGCCGCCGAGGTGGCGGCGTGCTGCTCGGCGATGCCCACGTCGTACACCCGCTCGGGGTATTTGCGGGCCAGCTTGGCGATGCCGGTCGGCTCGGCCATCGCGGCGGTGATGCCCACCACGTCCGGGCGCTCGTCGGCGATGGCCAGCAACTCGTCGGCGAAGACGTGCGTCCACTTCACCGACGGGGCGGCCAGCAGCGCGCCGGTCTCCACGTCGAAGGCGCTGCCGGGGCCGTGCAGGCAGTCCGCCTCGTCCTCCTCGGCGGGACGGTAGCCGTAGCCCTTGCGGGTGACGGCGTGCACGATGACCGGGCCGCCGAAGTTCTTCGCCGCGCGCAGTGCCGCCTCGACCGCCGTCACGTCGTGCCCGTCCACCGGGCCCACGTACTTGATGCCGAGGTCCTCGAACATGGCCTGCGGGGCGACAGCGTCCTTGATGCCCTTCTTGACCGCGTGCAGCACCTCGTACATCGGCTTGCCGACCAGGGGCGTGGAGCCGAGGGCGTCCTTGACGGTGTCGAGGACCTTCTCGTAGCCGGGGTTGAGCCGCAGCGAGGAGAGGTGGTCGGCGAGGCCGCCGATGGTCGGCGAGTAGGACCGGCCATTGTCGTTCACCACGATCACGAGGGAGTTGCCGGCGGTGGCGATGTTGTTCAGCGCCTCCCAGCACATGCCGCCGGTCAGCGCGCCGTCACCGACGACGGCCACGACGCTGCGCGCCTCGCCCCGCAGGGCGTACGCCTTGGCGAGGCCGTCGGCGTAGGACAGCGCGGTGGAGGCGTGCGAGTTCTCGATGAGGTCGTGCTCGCTCTCCGCCTGGCTGGGGTAGCCGGAGAGGCCACCACGCTGGCGGAGCTTGTCGAAACCGGCCTGACGCCCGGTGATGATCTTGTGTACGTACGCCTGGTGACCGGTGTCGAACAGGAGCCGGTCCCGGGGGGAGTCGAAGACGCGATGCATGGCGAGCGTCAGCTCGACCACACCGAGGTTGGGTCCGACGTGCCCGCCGGTACGGGAGACCTTGGCGATCAGGAAGTCCCGGATCTCGGCGGCGAGGACGTCCAGTTCCTCGCCGGACATCCGCTTGACGTCCTGCGGACCGCGAACCGTCCCCAGCAGCCGCCCGTGGTTGGCCGTGTCCTCTTCAACGCTCATGACCGGAGAGTCTATCGGCCGCCCGGTACTCCGCAGCTCGGCCCGAGCCCGGCGCACCCCGCCGGGCGGGGATTCGACGGCTGAGCAACCGCTCAGGCGTTGACGAAGGGTTCCGAGCTACCGCTCGTCCGGCGGGAGCAGCAGCCCGACCTGCTCGACGTGCTGCGTCATCGGGAAGAGGTCGAAGCCCCGCAACGCCGCCAGCCGCCAGCCGAGGTCGGTGAAGGTCCGCACGTCGCGGGCGAAGGCGGCCGGGTCGCAGGCCACGTACGCGACCGCCCGCGGGCCGGCGGCGGCCAGCGCGCGCACCACCGGTGCGCCGGCCCCGGAGCGCGGCGGGTCGAGCACCACCACGTCGACCGGGCCGGTGATCCGTCGGCGGGCCAGCGCGGTCTCCACCCGGGCCGACACCACCTCGACGCCGGGCAGGTCGGCGAGGTTCTCCCGGGCGGCGGCGACACCCTGCGCCGCCGCTTCGACGACTGTCACCCGTCCGGTCGCGCCGACCCGTGCGGCCAGCCCGGCGGCGAACAGCCCAGCGCCGCCGTAGAGGTCCCAGGCGATCTCACCCGGCTGCGGGTCCAGCACCTCCAGCACCGCCCTGGAGAGGGTGTCCGCGGCGACCGGGTGCACCTGCCAGAACGCGGACGCAGGCAGTGCCCAGTCCCGTCCGGCGGCGACCTCGCGGACCTCGGTCGGGCCACTGACCGGGGTGGGTACCCCGTCGCGGATCTCGGTGACTGTCACGTCCCCGCCGGTGCTGGCGACCGTCTCCACCGCCTCGGCGGCCGGCCAGCGCGCACCGGTGGTGGTGAGCACCGGCAACTGCTGGATGGCCGGGTGGGCGATCCGGCAGCGGTCGATCGGCACGACCTCGTGCGAGCGGTGCTTGAGCAGGCCGGCCCGGTCCGCGGCGTCGACCGCGTAACGGACCCGGGAACGCCAGCCGAGCAGCCCACCGGGCAGCGCCTCGACACCGACGCCGAGCCGGTCCAGCTCGACGTCGGTCAGCCCGCCGAGGCGGACCAACTGCTCGCGGATCACTGCGGTCTTCCAGGCCAACTGCGCGTCCGGGGCGACGTGTTGGAGGTCGCAGCCCCCACAGGCACCCGGCTTCGCGTACGGGCAGGGCGGCTCGACCCGGTCCGGTGAGGGTTCCAGCACTGTCACCGCGTCGGCCCGGACGAACCCCCGGTGCACCTCGGTGACCTCGACGACGACCCGTTCGCCGGGCAGTGCGTGCCGGACGAAGACCACCTGCCCGTCCACCCGGGCCACGCAGTGCCCGCCGGGGGCGACCGCGTCGACAGTCAGCTCGACCCGGTCCGTCTCGGCCAGGCCCCGCTCGAAGGCCGGCGGGGTACGGGGTGTCGCGGTCTGCTGACCGCCCGATTCATTCACGGCTGTTCCCCGTCGTCGTGGTGGTCTCGGACCCACCCTCGCCGGGCGGCTCGGAGTCCGCCGGCGGGGTGGTGACAAGCGGTGACCCGGTGTTCCGCGGCCCCCGGGCCGGGGTGCGGGACAGGGTGGCGTCCAGCCGGTCCAGGTTCTTGCTGGCCGTCGAGGCGAGCTGCCACGGCACGCTGACCACCATCACCCCCGGTTCGAACAGCAGCCGCCCCTTGAGACGGAGGGCGCTCTGGTTGTGCAGCAGGTTCTCCCACCAACGGCCGACCACGTACTCCGGAATGAACACGGTGACCACGTCCCGGGGCGACTTACGGCGGGTGGAGGCGACGAAGTCCAGGATCGGACGGGTGATCTCCCGGTACGGCGAGTCGATGACGGTGAGCGGGATGGCCATCTCCCGACGCTCCCAGTCGGCCTGGAGGTCCCGGGTGTCCTTCTCGTCCACGTTGACGGTCACCGCGGTGAGCGTGTCCGGCCGGGTGGCGCGGGCGTAGGCGATGGCCCGCAGCGTCGGCTGGTGCAGCTTGCTGACCAGCACGATCGCGTGGTTGCGGGCGGGCAGCACCGCCCGGCCCTCGTCCGGCGGGGTCAACTCGACGGCGATCCGGTCGTAGTGTCGGCGGATGGCCAGCATCAGCACGTAGATGACCGCCATCGCGGCGATGGCGATCCAGGCGCCGAGCAGGAACTTGGTGATCAGGACGATCACCAGCACCGCGCCGGTCAGGCCCGCACCGAACGTGTTGATGGCCCGCGACCGGTACATCCGGCGGCGCGCCTCCGGGTCCCGCTCGGTGCGCAGGTGCCGGTTCCAGTGCCGGATCATGCCGGCCTGGGAGACGGTGAACGAGACGAAGACCCCGACGATGTAGAGCTGGATGAGTCGGGTCACCTCGGCCTGGAAGCCGACGATCAGCACGATCGCGAAGAGGGCCAGGAAGACGATGCCGTTGGAGAACGCCAACCGGTCGCCGCGGGTGTGGAACTGACGGGGCAGATAGCGGTCCTGGGCGAGGATCGAGCCGAGCACCGGGAAGCCGTTGAACGCGGTGTTGGCGGCAAGGAAGAGGATCAGGGCGGTCATCCCGGCCACCACGTAGAGCAGGATCGACCCGGCACCGAAGACCGTCTCGCCGAGCTGGGTGGTGACCGTCTTCTGCACGTACCCGTCGGGGCCGGAGACGATCTGGAGGGCCGGGTTCTCGACGAACTGGAGGTGGGTCAGTCGGGACAGCCAGATGATCCCGACGAGCATGCTCACCGAGATGCTGCCGAGAAGCAGCAGGGTGGTGGCGGCGTTGCGGCTCTTCGGCGCCTTGAACGCCGGCACCCCGTTGGAGATCGCCTCCACGCCGGTGAGCGCGGCGGCGCCCGAGCTGAACGTCCGTAGCAGCAGGAAGATGAGCGCGAAACCGGTCACGCTGTGCTCGGCCTGGATCACCAGGTCGGCGCTCGGCGCGCGCAGCTCGTCACCCAGCACGAACACCCGGAACAGCCCGGTGAGCAGCATCCCGGCCATCACGATCACGAAGCCGTAGGTGGGGATGGCGAACGCCGTGCCCGACTCGCGCAGCCCGCGCAGGTTCACCGCGCTCAGCAGGACCACCGCGCTGACCGCGATCAGGACCTTGTGGGTGGCCACGAACGGCACCACGGAGCCCAGGTTGGCCACGCCGGAGGAGACCGACACCGCCACCGTGAGCACGTAGTCGACGAGCAACGCGCTCGCCACCCCGACGCCGAACTTCGGCCCCAGGTTGACGGTGGCCACCTCGTAGTCACCGCCACCGGACGGGTAGGCGTGCACGTTCTGCCGGTAGCTCGCCACCACGGTGAGCATGACCACTACCACCGCCAGTGCGATCCACGGCGAGAAGACGTACGCCGAGGCGCCGGCGATGGAGAGGGTCAGCAGGATCTCGTCAGGCGCGTACGCGACGCTCGACAGCGCGTCGGAGGCGAACACGGGTAGCGCGATGCGCTTCGGCAGGAGGGTGTGCTGGAGCCGGTCGGACCGGAACGGTCGACCGAGCAGGAGCCGCTTCAGCAGCGAGGTGGGACTGGCCACGAACGCCAAGAGTACGACCACCTTCGCGGGGGCACGGGGGTGGGCGATCGTCGCTGCTCAACACGACGGGGTACGGTCGGTCCCCGCTCGCGACCGGGACGTGGCAGGCTCGCACTCGAAGGCCACCGGCAGCGGGAGTGGTACGCACCTTGGGAGGGACAGCGTGCACGTCGTGATCATGGGATGTGGTCGGGTCGGATCGACCCTCGCCCACAGCCTGGAGTCCCGAGGACACTCGGTGGCGGTGATCGACCAGGACGCCGACGCCTTCCGCCGGCTCGGCCCCGACTTCGCCGGGATAACGGTGACCGGGGCCGGTTTCGACGGCGAGGTGCTCCGGCAGGCGGGCATCGAGCGCGCGGACGCCTTCGCGGCCGTGTCGAGCGGCGACAACTCCAACATCATCTCGGCCCGGCTGGCTCGCGAGACGTTCGGCGTGTCCCGGGTCGCCGCCCGCATCTACGACCAGCGCCGGGCACAGGTCTACGAGCGGCTGGGCATCCCCACCGTGGCGACAGTGCGGTGGACGGCCGACCGGATGCTGCGACACCTGGTGCCGGAGGGCAACGTGGAGATCTTCCGCGATCCCACGAGCACTGTGTCGATCGTCGAGGTTCCCGTCCACAAGGACTGGATCGGCCGACCGGCGCGGGCGCTCGAGGTGGCCTCTGGGGCGCGGGTGGCCTACCTGATCCGGTTCGGCATCGGCACGCTGCCCACCGGCTCCACCGTCCTGCAGGAGGGCGACCAGGTGTTCATGCTGGTCAGCGATGACATCGTGGCGACCGTCACGTCGGTGGCGGCGACGCCGCCGGAAGGAGGGCACTGAGCCATGCGGGTCGCCATCGCGGGCGCGGGCAACGTGGGCCGCTCGATCGCCCAGGAGTTGATCGACAACGGCCACCAGGTGATGTTGATCGAGCGCCAACCCAAGATGCTCCGCCCGG
Source organism: Micromonospora sp. NPDC005710 (assembly GCF_040630995.1). Classification (NCBI taxonomy): domain Bacteria; kingdom Bacillati; phylum Actinomycetota; class Actinomycetes; order Micromonosporales; family Micromonosporaceae; genus Micromonospora; species Micromonospora sp. NPDC005710. Next base: position 180,942 of record NZ_JBEXYP010000014.1, read on the forward strand.
ACCGGGTGCCGTCCGCCGAGTGGGTACTTGCCGACGCGTGCGAGGTGAGCAGCCTCGAGGAGGCCGACGTCGCCGGCTGCGACGTGGTGGTCGCGGCGACCGGCGACGACAAGACCAACCTGGTGCTGTCGCTGCTGGCCAAGACCGAGTTCGCGGTGCCCCGGGTGGTCGCCCGCGTCAACCGGGCCGAGAACGAGTGGTTGTTCACCGAGCAGTGGGGCGTGGACGTCGCCGTGAGCAAGCCCCGGGTGATGGCCGCGCTCGTCGAGGAGGCTGTCACCGTCGGCGACCTGGTCCGGCTGATGACCTTCCGGCAGGGCGAGGCGAACCTGGTCGAGATCACCCTGCCGCCGACCGCCCCCTACGTCGGTCAGCCGATCCACGCCGTGCCGCTGCCCCGCGACTCCGCCCTGGTGGCGATCCTGCGCGGCAAGCGGGTCCTGGTGCCCAGCCCGGACGACCCGATCGAGGCCGGCGACGAACTGATCTTCGTCTGCACCGCCGAGGTGGAGGACGAGGTCCGCGCGGTGATCCTCGGACCGGACAGCGTCGAACGGACCCGCGGCTCACGCTGACCCCGGCGGGCGCGCTGAGCGGGCCGGGTGACCGGCCTCGCTCAGGCGCTGGGCAGCGGGGTCGGCGACGACTCCCGGGTGACCCGGCGCACCGTCCAGACCGTGATCAGCAACAGCAGCGCGTACGGCGGGTAACCCAGTGCCAGCCGGGCCACGCCCAGCGCGGTGTCCTGGTGGGTCAGGTAGAGCGCGGCCTGCACGCCCACCTTGGCCAGCCAGACCACACCCCAGAGCACAGTCAGTTGGGTGAAGGTGCGCACCAGCTTCGGGTCGGCCCGCCACTCCGAACGGCCCTTCGCCACCAACACCGACCAGATCCAGCCGACGAGGGGCTGCCGGATCGCGGCAGAGATCAGCAGGGCGATGCCGTACCCGATGCCGTAGAGGATGCCGGGGAGGTAGAAGTCACGCTCGTCGCCGGTGCGCCACGCGATGGCCGCGCCGACGCCGACGCCGAAGAGCCCGTTGACGGCGTGCCGGATCGGCCGCCGCTGGGCCAGCCGCACCCCGGCGATCAGCACCGCCACGGCGACCGAGGCGATCACCGCCGGCCGCAGCTCGCCGATGATGTTGGCGACGACGAAGACCACGACCGGGATGCTCGACTCGACCAGCCCGCGCCAGCCGCCGAGCTGGTCGGCCATCTGCTCGGCGATCGTCGGCAGCGGCTCCTCGCCCTGGGGGTCGGTCTCCGGCTGTGCCGCCCGGTCCTGTCCCGTCGTCATCGCCGGCCTTCCGTCCGCAGTGCCGTCACTTGGGCGCGTCCAGCTCGTAGTAGGGGTTGTAGATGACCTTGCGGTCGTCCCGCACCGCCACCCGACCACGGGCGGTCAGGTGCCGGCCCGGCTCGATCCCGGCGATGTGCCGTCGACCCAACCAGACCAGGGTCACCACGTCGCTGCCGTCGTACAGGTCGGCCTCGAGGGTGGGCAGGTTGGTGCGCGGCGTGTAGACCACGGTGCGCAGCCGCCCGGCGACCGAGACCAGCTGACCCCTGGCGCACTGCTGGGCGGGGATCCCGCCGCACTGGGCGCTCTCCCGACGCAGCTCCTGCGCGTCGATCTCGGCCTCGCTGGCGGTGAACCTCTGCAGGATGCGCCGCAGCGACACCCTGCTCTCGTCGGTCGTCATGACCTCCGCGTCACCCTCTCCACGCTCGCCGTCCCCGGCCGGCCCCGGCGGCGCCGGAACCGTGCCGCCAGCGTACGCCGACGGGCCTGGTTCCGGCGGGCCGGTGCGCGCGGGTCAGACCTGGCGCGGCGCGGCGGCGGCGTCGCCCGCCTCGGCCTCGGCCTGTTCGGCGACCTCCCGGGGCAGCCGCAGCGGCAGCGGCTCGCGGACCGGCTTCGCCTCCTGCCCACGGTCGACCACCAGGCCGTCCAGGCACTCGACGAGCGGCCCGGCCATGGCCGGGTCGGTGGCCACCGGGCCCTGGAACACGCCACGCACCATCCAGCGCGGGCCGTCGATCCCGACGAACCGCAGGCTCGTCGCACCGTCCGGGGTGTTCACCTGGGCGTGCAGCTCCGGGCCATACTCGCCGGCGACCTCCCGCGCGTTCGCACCGTCCCGGAGCAGCGACTCCCGGATCTCCTCGCGCACCTCGTCCCAGATCCCCTCGGACCGGGGGGCGGCGAAGACGCCCAACTGCAGCGCGTTGTCGCCATGCACGAGCACCACCTGCTGGATCACACCCTGCGGGTCGGCCTGCACCCGCACCTCGACGTCGGCGATCGCCGGGATGTGCAGGCTGCCCAGGTCGAGCCGCTGCACGTCGTCGTAGCTCTCGGAGATGTCGTACGGGCCACGCTCCAGCGACGGCGCCGCATCGCCCTGGTCCAAGGCCTGGGTGGCCCGCTCGTCACGGGTCTGCCGCTCGGCATCGGCCCGCTTTCGGGAGAAGATCACTGCGCCTGCCCTCCGCTGTTCACACTCACCCTGCCACCTCTTCCGCCTGCCCGCGGCCCGGCTCGCTCGACCGCCGCTCGACCCGGTCCTGGCCCGTCGGCGACGGCACCAGCCCGGCGTGCCCACCGGTGGACCCGTGCCCACCGGTCCCGCGCCGGGACGCGGGCAGCTCGACCACCGGCTCGAACCGCGCCCGTGCCACCTGCTGAACCACGAGCTGCGCGATCCGGTCGCCGCGGGAGATCTTCGCCGGCACATCCCGATCATGGTTGATCAGGTTGACCAGGATCTCACCCCGGTAGCCGGCGTCGACCGTACCGGGCGCGTTGAGCACCGTCACGCCGAGCCTCGCCGCCAGACCGGAGCGGGGATGGACCAGGCCCACGTACCCCTCCGGCAACGCGATGGCCACGCCGGTGGGCACCAGGGCACGACCGCCGGGCGGCAGCTCCACGTCCGCGGCGGCCACCAGGTCGGCACCGGCGTCGCCGGGATGGGCGTACGTGGGCAGCGGCAGCTCCGGGTCGAGCAGCCGCACGGGCACGGGTACGACGTCGGTCACGGGTCCCCTCTTCCGTCCGGTTCGCGGGGTGACCCTGCCATCCTGCCGGTTCGTCGAGCCGCCGTGCGCCGTACCCTCGCAGGAGTGAGCATGTCGCCCTCCCCGTCCGCCGATCAACCGCCGGTCGCCGCCCGTGCGGCGTACACCGAGCGGTTGGATCTGCCCTGGTGGCTGTGGCTGGCCGGGCTGGTGTCCGCCGCGTTGCTGGCCGTCGAGATCTGGATGGGCGCCTCCGGCGTCCGCGCCTGGCTGCCGTTCGCCGTGCTGGTGCCGCTCACCGCGGCCGGCCTGTGGTGGCTGGGCCGGATCCGGGTCGGGGTGGCCGACGGCGAGCTGCGGGTGGACGACGCCCGCCTGCCGGTTTGTTTCGTCGCCGACGTGGTGCCGCTGGACGTGACCGGCCGACGTGAGGTGCTCGGCGTCGGCGCCGACCCGCTCGCCTTCGTGGTGCAACGACCGTGGATCGGCGGCGCCGTGCAGGTGATCCTCGACGACCCCGCGGATCCGACCCCGTTCTGGGTGGTGAGCACCCGCCACCCGGTCGAGCTGGCCGAGGCGGTGCTGACCGCCCGGGACGCCCTGGCGGCCGCCCACCCGACGGCGGGCGACCCGGTCTGACCCGACGGCCCAGGCCCTCTCAGGTGCCGGTTGGCGGGCCTGGGAGGGCAGCCGGTGGCGCGGGCCGGGCGATGCCCCGCCGACGCAGGTCGACCTGGAGCTGCTCGGCCATCTGCTGGGTGGCTCGCCGGTTGAGGAAGCTGGCCACCGCCGCGCCGGTGAGGAACGGCCCGAGCGTGGTGAGGTTGCGACCGAAACGCCGCAGCAGCATGTCCCGCAGTTCCTTGCGGGCGGCGGTGCCGAGCACCGCTCCCACTCCTACGCCCGGCACCATCGGGTTGACGCCACGCTGGGTGGCCCAGGAGTGCACCAGCGCCACCGCCCGTTGGCTACCGCCGGCCGGTAGTGCCACACCGTGGATCTCGTGCAGCTCGCCGACCAGCTTCAGCTCCACCGCCACCACGGCGACGGTCTCCGCGGCCAACAGCACCGGGGCGGTGAGCAGGGTCGGAGCCACCGTCCACTCGACGGCGGCGACGCCTCCACCGGCAGCGCCGATCGCGGCAGTGGTCCTCGACGCGTTGCGGATGAGCCGGTCGGCCAGGGCGGCGTCGTCGAGACCGGGAAAGTGCCTGCGCAGCGTGTCCAGATCCCGCACCGGCACGTGCGGGGCGATCTCGGTGACGGTGTCGGCCATCCAGCGCACGGCGGCGCGGGGCTTGAACAGGTCGGAAATGCCCCGTGCGCGGGCCTGCCCGACCATCCGGGTCAGCAGTTGGCGGCGTCGGGCCGGCGCGATGTCGTCAGCGGTCAACGCCGCGACAGTGGCGCCAAGGTCATCGGTCCGTCCGGGTGCACCAAGGTCGTCCGGGCCACGGGCGGCGTCGACGTCGTCCGCGCCACGGGCGCCGTCAGGGTCGCCCACGGCACGGGCGGCACCGAGGCCGTCCGTGCCGCCATCGGTGATGCCGCCTCGATCGCTCATCGGACCTCCCGGTGCTGTGGCTACCCGTTACGAGTCAAGCAGGTACCCACAGCTGCCGCATGCCTACACCGGCAGCGGCGACCCCGTTCAGGAGGCCGCCGCCGGTGTCGTGGCTGTCAGACGCACTCGCGGCAGATCAGCTCGCCATTACGCTCGACCGCCAGCTGGCTACGGTGGTGGACCAGGAAGCAGCGGGCGCACCGGAACTCGTCCTGCTGCATCGGAAGTACCTTGACCGTGAGCTCCTCGTCGGCCAGATCGGCACCGGGCAGCTCGAAGCTCTCGGCCACCTCGGCCTCGTCGACGTCCACCGCGCCCGACTGAGAGTCGACGCGCCGTGCCTTGAGCTCTTCCAGGCTGTCCTCGCCGAGGTCGACCTCGTCGCGACGCGGGGCGTCGTAGTCGGTGGCCATCGGTTTCACTCTCCCATATCGATGTTGTCGCTTCCGGTTGTAACGCCGGACGACGCTGTTTCGGTTCCGCTGGCCGGCCACCACTTGTGTCGGGCACCCGACCCGAGGACCGAACGGGTCGAGCTCGCCGGGGCAACCCCCTGCGAGCGCGGAACCTTACCCCCCCTTGGGCGAGGCATGTATACCGCCCTTGCGGCTGAGATGTACGCCCCCGCACGCGAAGTTGTTCCCAATGTGATTCAGGCGACACGAAGATAGGGGTAGTAGTACCCGGTTCGCGGTCGCCGCGCCGGCATGTCGGGCTGTTTCCACGCGACGGCCGGACAACCGTTAACCTCAGCGGCGTATTCGACGGCCGGCGGCCTGAGCGATCGTTTCCGGCCGTCACCACCCACCTGAGGTCCGGGGAGTGCCCTGATGAGTTTTGCGCGCGTGCGAGCACTCGTCGTCGTCGGCCTGCTGGCGGTCATCGCCCTGGTCTTCGTCGTCGTGGCCGTGGTCCGCGACAGCCAGGGCAACGCGGGCACCGCTGCGGGTTGCCCCGAGGGCTGGCCGCTGGCGGATCTGACCCTCCGCGAGCGCAAGGACGTCAAGATCAACGTCTTCAACGCCACGGATCAGCCCGGCCTCGCGCACACCGTCGCCGACGAGTTCAAGAATCGACAGTTCCAGGTCAAGAAGACCGGGAACGAGAAGAAGGTCGACAGCGTGGCGGTGCTGCGGTACGGCCCGAAGGGCGTCGGCTCCGCGCACCTGCTCCAGGCGTACTTCCTGAACAACGCCGTGCCGCGCTACGACGAGAAGCGCACCGACGACACCGTGGACGTGGTGCTGGGCAACAATTTCCAGCAGCTTGCCACCACCACCGAGGTCAACCAGTCGCTCGGCGACTCGGGCCCGCCGGAGGCGCCGCCGAACTCCTGCCCGTCCCCACCGGCCAAGTGACCGCGTAACCGGACCACGCAGCGAACCGCCGGCCCGGATCCGCCGGCCCGGATCCGCCGGGTCGGGCCAGCCGGCCCGGATCCGCCGGGTCGGGCCAGCCGCTCAGGGCCCACCGGAGGCGTCCAGCGCGGCCAGCCGATCGTGCAGCGGCGCGAAGAGCGCGGGCGGGGCCGCGATCACCAGGTCCGGCCCCGGCGGCCGACCGGCCAGGCCGGCGACCCGGACCCCCGCCTCGGCGGCCACCAGCCCGCCCGCCGCCAGGTCCCAGGCCGCAAGACCCTTCTCGAAGTACGCGTCGAGCCGCCCCTCGGCGACCAGGCAGAGGTCCAGCGCGGCGGCACCGAGCCGGCGGATGTCCCGGACGTGTGCGATCAAGCCGGCCACCACCTGCGCCTGGTGCGACCGGCGGGCGGCGTCGTAGCCGAAGCCGGTGCCGACCAGCGCCTGCCCCAGGTCGACCTCGACGGAGCAGCGCAACCGCACACCGTCGCGCCAGGCCCCGCCGCCGGCCGTTGCGGTCCACTCGTCGCCGGTGCTGACGTTCCGCACGACGCCTGCAACCACCACCCCGTCCACCTCGGCGGCCAGCGAGACCGCTGAGTGCGGCAGCCCGTACAGGTAGTTCACGGTGCCGTCGATCGGGTCGACGATCCAGCGCACCCCGCTGCGTCCCGCGCCGGAGGCCCCCTCGCCGTACTCCTCGCCGAGCACCGAGTCGTCCGGGCGCAGCGCGGCAAGCGCGTCGAGGATCTGCCGCTCGACCGCCCGGTCGGCGGCGGTGACCACGTCGGTGACGGTGCTCTTGGTGGCGGCGACCTCGACCCCCTCGGCACGCATCCGGTACGCGGTGTCCGCCGCGTCCCGAGCCACCTGCACCGCGACGCTCAGCAACTCCGATGCCGCCATCGCCGAGTTGGTCATGATTCGCCTCTTTCCGCACTCCGAGCGCCATGTGGATGGATGAAACCAGCGGCCCGACTCAGAAAGATCATCGTTCCGGACGTCGCGCGTCGGCGCCAGACCAGGATCTTCGGTGCTCGGGATCCGCCGCGCGGGGTACCCCCGAACCGCCACGCGGCGCAAGCAGCCAGGCTCCGGCAATATGCACCTATAGGTCCGGTATTGTGGCTTAAGTGCCCACCGCCCTGTCAGTGCTCGGCCCGCAACCGTTGCCCAACCGCGACCTGCCGAGGATGCCGCGGGTCGAGCTGTCGGCCGGGCGGCGAATCGGGCGTCGGCGGGCAGACGGCGCCGTCCGCCGACGCCTCGGTGATCCACACGCGCATCCCCGCAACCGTCCCACTGACCCGGTAATGCCTGCTCAGAGGGCATTACCGACACGATCTGCGCGCCGCCAGGCTCGACGACGGAAGCCGTACGCGGGCCGCGCGGCTATCATTACCGCGAAGCCCATATCTCCGCCCCACCGACGGTCCCCACCGGCGGTACGCGGTGCGGAGCAGGATGATCGCCGCAGACGGCGTTACAATTCACCCCTGCCCACGCGGCACGGACCGCCGACCACCGGCCGGACCGTGCCACGAGGGTCCCTCAACCACATCGCCCGGCACGGCAACCCTCGCTGCGCTGGACGAACCCGCCGTGCCCGCTCTTCGCCTCCGGAAGGTCATTCGTGACAGAACCCCGCCAGCCCGGCGCCGACGTTCGCTCGCTCACCGACACCCTGATCGCCCACGCGCAGAGCGCCGGTGGCCAGCTCACGTCGGCGCAGCTCGCGCGCACCGTCGAGTCCGCCGAGGTGACTCCGGCCCAGGCCAAGAAGATCCTGCGGGCGCTCTCCGAGGCGGGAGTGACAGTGGTGGTGGACGGCTCGGCGAGCACCCGTCGCCGCGTCGCCGCGGCCCGCTCGACCACACCGGCATCCCGGGCCACCACCGCCAAGACCACCAAGAAGGCCGCCGCGCCGGCCCCGAAGCAGGCACCCGCCGCCGACGACGCCCCGGCGACCCCGGGCCCACGCAAGGTCGCCGCCCGCAAGGCGACCGGCACCGCCGCCGAGGCTGCCGTGGCAGCGCCGGCGAAGGCGACCCGGTCGACCCGCGCCACCAAGGCGACGGTGGCCGCGGCTACCGGGGCCAAGGCTGCCGGTAAGGCCAAGGGCGAGGGCGCCGACGGCGAGATCGACCCGGAGGAGCTTGCCGCCGTCATCGAGGACGTGGTGGTCGAGGAGCCGGCCGAGCTGGCCCAGGCCGCCGAGACCGACGCGGCCGCCTCGGCGACAGACAACGACTTCGAGTGGGACGACGAGGAGTCCGAGGCCCTCAAGCAGGCGCGACGCGACGCCGAGCTGACCGCCTCCGCCGACTCCGTCCGGGCGTACCTGAAGCAGATCGGCAAGGTTCCGCTGCTCAACGCCGAGCAGGAGGTGGAGCTGGCCAAGCGGATCGAGGCCGGCCTCTACGCCGCCGAGCGACTGCGGGCCGCCGACGAGGGCGAGGAGAAGCTCGTCCGGGACATGGTCCGTGACCTGGGCTGGATCTCCCGCGACGGTGAGCGGGCCAAGAACCACCTTCTGGAGGCGAACCTCCGACTGGTGGTGTCGCTGGCCAAGCGTTACACCGGCCGTGGCATGGCCTTCCTCGACCTGATCCAGGAGGGTAACCTCGGTCTGATCCGGGCCGTGGAGAAGTTCGACTACACCAAGGGCTACAAGTTCTCCACGTACGCCACCTGGTGGATCCGTCAGGCCATCACCCGCGCCATGGCCGACCAGGCCCGCACCATCCGCATCCCGGTGCACATGGTGGAGGTCATCAACAAGCTCGGCCGCATACAGCGTGAGCTGCTCCAGGACCTGGGCCGTGAGCCCACCCCCGAGGAGCTGGCCAAGGAGATGGACATCACACCCGAGAAGGTGCTGGAGATCCAGCAGTACGCTCGGGAGCCCATCTCACTGGACCAGACCATCGGTGACGAGGGTGACAGCCAGCTCGGCGACTTCATCGAAGACTCCGAGGCCGTGGTCGCGGTCGACGCGGTCTCGTTCTCGCTCCTACAGGACCAGCTCCAGCAGGTGCTGCAGACGCTCTCCGAGCGTGAGGCGGGTGTGGTACGCCTGCGCTTCGGCCTGACCGACGGTCAACCGCGGACGCTCGACGAGATCGGCCAGGTCTACGGGGTGACCCGGGAGCGGATCCGGCAGATCGAGTCCAAGACGATGTCCAAACTGCGTCACCCGTCCCGGTCGCAGGTCCTTCGGGACTACCTGGACTGAGCGGGTTTCGTCAACCGAACGTGTCGTTTTGACCACCTGGTGTGCAACACCAGGTGGAGATCGTCCGGATGCACGAATGTGATCGTTGACGTGGCACCCTGGGTGCACGGCACACTGTCCCTTCCAGGTGTGACCTCGGTCCCCCGCGGGCACACAGGGAAGGCAGTGCCTAGTAACGGTGTTGCACGATAGGTGAGCAACGACCGAAGAGATTGTTCATCGGTGACGACCAGAGGAGGAAGGCGATGACCCCGACCCTCACGCCGCCGCCCGAGACGGTGGCGCCCCCAGCCGCCGATGAACGGTGCGACCGCTGCAATGCTGCCGGGAAGCTCCGAATCACTCTGGCGGGCGGGAGCGAGCTGGTGTTCTGCGGGCACCACGCGAACAAGTACGCGGAGGATCTCGTGAAGATCACCGAGCGGTTCGCAACGGAGCCCGATTTCAGCTGGCGTGGCGCCGATCTGATGGCGAACTAAATCCGCAAACCGACATAGCCGGCCGGAGGCACCCCCAGGGTGCCTCCGGCCGACTTTTACCTGTCCGCCCCGCGCCCCGCGCCCCGCGCCCCGCGCCCCGCGCCCCGCGCCCCGCGCCCCGAGATCGGAAGAGCGTCGGGGAGGA